>JAUSHA010000015.1 GCA_030648815.1 bacterium
GTTTCAACTTGATCCCAATCCTTAGCTCTGTTAGCCACCGGTTTTTCTCCTTTTTTAAAATATTTTCTCTACTATTTTTTTATCTCGTGGGCTGGGATTACATACGCTGGGCCCTTGCCCAGTTTTCCTTCCAGGAGATCAATATCTTCCGGCTCGGGTTCCCTGCGATAGTAAATCGCAAGAACTACCTCCTTGAGGACCGCAATGGTCCTCTCCGTGGTGTCCGGCGGTTTTTGGATCAGCGTCAACGGCGCTTGAACCGCAACCGCAATTGGCAGAGCCGGGCGGCACCACGTAGATTCTACTACCAGATCTGCCGGATTTTTTATATAACGAGGCAGTATTAGGTGTCCTGTTGTGGTGCTCTCATCGAAAATATGAGGACACTTATTGCAGGTGCAGTAAAGAAGGCCATTTTCCTCCATTCTTACCACCTTAACAACAGTGTAAAATCTCTGCCATCCGGGGCCTGGCGCAAGCCTCTCCCATACCCTTTCGTCTCCTTGGACGAATGCACGGAGATATTTGGTATTACTGTCGCGCTCTACTACGATGGAGGAGGGTGCACCTTTTTGGTAGATAATAAGGTTGACTTTAACTCCCCCGAATTCATTTGGCTTGCTAGCAATTTTTACTAGCGTTTCAAATGGACCGCGATCGCCGATTCGGGCCCACCAGGCCCATGATCCAATCACTAATTCTGTTATACCCATAAAACCCCCTTTTTTTAAAATTTTTCAATAAACTTCAAGCTTTTGCTTGATTTGGTATTATACCTTAAAACAAAAAATCCGTCAAGGGCGACGGATGTTGAGATTTACGAAAATATGTTTAACGTTAAACGTTGGGGTTGCGTTAACGTTTAACGTTGAACATATTTTCGTAAATCGAACAATTAGATAAGTTTCAGCGTCATGCGGTGCTCGGCAGGGTCAATTTGGAGAATTTGGAATTTATAATTTTTTCCGATTTGCAGGCTTTCTTCCATTTTAGCTTTGGTGCCGAATTCGGAAATATGGCAAAGCCCCTGGATTTTCGGCCCTATTTCCACAAAAGCGCCGAAGATGTTGAATTTCGTCACCTCGCCTTTAATCTCGTCGCCTTTTTTATATTTTTCCTCAATGCCCACCCAAGGGTCTTTTTTAAGCGCTTTCAATGACAAGGAAACTCTGCCGTCTCCGGTAATTTCAATAATTTTAGCTTTTACCTTTTCGCCGACTTTGACGATTTCAGAAGGATTTTCAATCAACTGCCAGTCAAGCTCGGAGATGTGGATAAGGCCTTCAAGATCGCCGAATTTCATGAATGCGCCGAAATCAACCACGCCGGTGATTTCTCCTTCCACTACGTCGTCCATTTTGTAATTCTTCAGAATTTCTTTCAGCTTTTCCGTATCAGTCGCTTTTTCGGAGAAGATAAGTTTTTCTTCCTGCGGATTGACGTCAAAAATTTTAACTTCCAAATCATTGCCGATCAGCTGTTGGAGTTTTTGCAAGATCTTGGTTTTATCGGCTCCCTCAACTCGGGGATAGTGCTCCGGAGCCAGCTGTGAAACGGGCAAAAATCCCTGGATGCTTTCAATTTCGGCGATTAAACCGCCTTTGTTGGCGCCGATAATTTTTATTTTGATTATCTCGTCGTTCTCTTTTATTTTTCTTAATTTGTCCCAGCCGATTTCTTTTCCGGCTTCGGAGAGCGACAGTTCAATGTAGCCGTCTTCGTTTTCCAGATCAACGATTTTGGAAAAAACCTTGTCGCCGATCTGCATTTTTTTGAGTTCCGTTTTGGCCTGATAAAATTCTTTGCCAAAGATAATACCGGTGCCGATCGGCCCTAAATCTATATATATAGTAGATTGTCCGGCGCCGACGATTGTGCCGCCCGCTATATCGCCGATCTTGCCCGGCCTTAATAAATTATTTTTTTCTAACAAATCTTTCATGTCCATATATTAAGCAATATACACTACCTCATTTTTTTTAGCAAGAGGTTGAAGACATAATAAGGATATGTTAGAATAACAGAAGAATTAATCATCAACGAATAACGAATTCATCGCGAATATACGAATTCGTAAATTCGTAACGGATTCGATATTCGCTGATTTTATGCACATCATCTGGCACGGACAATCTTGTTTTGAAATTATTACTTCCCAGAAAGCGGGGGAGCAGGTTAAAATTGTCATTGATCCCTTTACGGAAGAGACCGGCCTTAGCCTTCCCAAATTGGATTCGGAAATTTTGTTAATTACTCACGACCATTATGACCACAATAATATAAAAGGGGTGACCGGTTCTCCTTTTTTGATCCAGGGTCCCGGGGAATATGAGATAAAAGATATTTTCGTACAAGGGATTCCGTCTTATCACGATGATAAGGACGGGAAAGAGAGGGGCGGAAATACTATTTATACCATTGAGGCTGAAGAAATGAATCTTTGTCATCTGGGCGATTTTGGCGAAAAGGAATTATCTCCGGAACAGCTTGAAAAAATTGGCGACGTGGATATTCTAATGGTTCCCATAGGAGGAACGTTTACTCTTGATGCCAAAGGAGCGGCTAAAATTATTTCCCAGATTGAGCCGAGAATCGTTATTCCGATGCATTATAGTTTGCCGAAATTGAATCCGTCAGCCGACGGAAAGATTGACGGGTTGGAGCCTTTTTTGAAAGAAATGGGCCAAAAATCCGCCGAATCCCAGCCCAAACTTTTAATCAAGAAAAAAGATTTAACTATTGAAGAAACAAAAGTAATCGTCCTACAGCCGTAATTTATGCCGGAAAAACCGCCAGAAAAACCAAAACAAGCCGATAACAATATCGGCGAAGTAAAGCCAAGAGAAATAGTTGAAGAGATGCGCGAGTCATACATTGACTACGCC
>JAUSHA010000022.1 GCA_030648815.1 bacterium
AGTAATAGAATAAAATTTAATATTGCGGTTTCGACACTTGATCCTTCGGGAATGATCGAAGAGCTAAATATCGCATATAGGTGTTGGAATCCAGATACAGGGAAAGAAACTAATCAGTGCCAACTAAGTGTAGAATAAAAAATCACAAATTTTATTAATTTTACATAATGTTTTATCGAAAAATCGCCCAAGGAGGCGGTTTTTTAGTAAGGGGCTGTTGGCAGATAGGTTATACATCGTATATACTAAAGATATATGGAAAAAGTTATCATCAATATTAAAGCCGATTCTGTTCCACAAATGACCCCCGAGTTGGAAAAACTCATCGGAATCGCCAGAGCAGATTTTAAAAATAAAAAAAATATCAGCGGCCCATTTTCTACCGCAGAGGAAATGGATACATACCTCGACGCGCTTTAATTTCTAATAAATCGTCTTTGAATAAACTCAAGGTGGTTTCTGTTATTGACATTATTTTTGATATCGGCTATACTCTTGATTATGAAGTACGTCGTCTAAAATGACGCACGGAAAATAATAATGCTAACCGAGACAATACCGGGTTAGTGCCCGGTGTTTTGTTGGAAATTTTATGAAGTTTATTTTAGGAGAAAAAGTTTGCATGAGCCAGATATTTGATGAAAAAGGGAATGTTATTCCGGTTACTTTGGTTGAAGCCGGGCCTTGCGCCGTTACGCAGGTGAGAACAAAAGAAAAAGACGGTTATGATGCTCTGCAAATTGAATACAAGAAGAAAAAGAGAGAGTTTGCGGGTACAGAACATAAAGTTGGAGACAGTATTGATGTTTCAGTTTTTCAAGATGGCGATAAGGTCAAGGTTTCCGGAATTTCCAAGGGAAAGGGCTTCGCCGGTGTGGTAAAAAAATGGAAGTTTAAAGGCAGGCAATCGGTAACTCACGGCACGAAACACGAACTCCGAACACCGGGTTCTACGGGAAGCTCTATGCCTGACAGAGTAAGAAAAGGCAAAAAATTTGCCGGCCGCATGGGAGCCGAAAGGGTTACCGTCAAAAATTTAAAAATAGCCAAGGTTGATAAAGAAAAGAATTTATTAATGATTAAGGGCGCAGTTCCCGGACACAGAGGGACATTGTTAGAAATTCGCGGCTTGAATGTTTAAAGAATGTTTAACGTTAAAGGTTAAACGATCGCAACCTTTAACGTTAAACATTCTTTAAACAATTACGTTAGACATTATGTTAATTAAAACTTACGATCAAACAGGCAAAGAGTTGGCCCAGACGCGTTTACCCGCAGAGATTTTCGGAGTGGCGATGAATAAAGATTTAGTGCATCAGATAGTTTTGTCTCAAGCGGCCAATCGCCGGCAAGTTTCAGCTCACGCTAAAGGCAGGGGAGAGGTTTCCGGAGGAGGAAAAAAACCTTGGCGTCAAAAAGGAACGGGTCGGGCAAGACATGGTTCTACGAGGTCTCCTATATGGAGGCATGGAGGGGTGGCGCTCGGACCAACTAAGGAAAGAAACTTCAAGCAGAAAGTCAACAAGAAAATGCAAAGAAAGGCCATGTTCATGGTTTTGTCGCAGAAAGCCAAGAGTAATTTGTTAATAATTTTTGATGAATTAAAACTGGAGACGCCAAAGACTAAATTATTAGCCGGATTGATTGAAAATTGGAAATTGAAAATTGAAAATTTCAAGGACGGTTCTTGCTTAGTTGCCTTGCCGACGATGGATAAAAATATTATTTTATCAACCAGGAATCTTCCCAAGATTAAAACGGTCCAGGCTAAAGATTTAAATGTTTTGGATTTACTTAATTCCAAATATTTATTAATGCCCAAAGATTCCATAAAAGTTGTTCAAGAAACATTCGCCAAGTAAAAAATTATGGCCATATTAGACATATTCAAAAAAAAGCCCGCTGAAGTAAAAGTTGCGGCTAAGAAGATAGAGAAACCGGAAAATATTAAGAAGCCGCCGGCAGCCGTTCAGCCCAAGGCTGCGAGAAAACCCAAGAAGATTTTAGGGGAGGCTTATAAAGTTCTGGCAAAACCACATGTGACTGAAAAGGCCAGCTATTTGGCGTCAAAAAACCAGTATATTTTTGAAGTTTTTCCAAGAAGCAATAAAAAACAAGTCAAAAAGGCGGTTGAGGATGTTTATGGAGTTGACGTGGCGGATGTCCATATAATCAACATTCATTCAAAAAGAATGAGACTGGGAAGAACCGAGGGCTGGAGTTCCGGTTATAAAAAAGCCATAGTTAAAATAAAAGAAGGTCAGAAGATAGAAGTTTTACCGAGATAATATGTTAAAAAACCAAGCTACAAAACAAGATTTCAGCTTATTGACTAAAAAAGAGCCGGAAAAGAGGCTCCTCTTAAAGTTGCAGGAAAAATCCGGCAGAGGCCAAGGCGGCAGGATTACCGTAAGGCATCAGGGAGGCGGAGCCAAACGGCTTTACAGGATTGTTGATTTTGGCCAGGAAAAAATGAATATAAAAGGCAGGGTTGTGGCCTTAGAGCATGATCCTTTCAGGAACGCTTTCATAGCCTTGGTTCAATATGATGACGGCGACAAGAGATACGTCATCGCGGCCCACGGATTAAAAGTTGGCGACGAGATAACCTGCGAAGATGCTGGCCAGTTAAAAACCGGCAATAGAATGAAATTGAAAAATGTTCAGATAGGCTCGCAAGTTTTTAATATTGAAATTGAGCCGGGAAGGGGAGGAAAATTCGCCAAGAGCGCCGGATCTTCGGCAAGAGTTTTAGCTCATGACGGAAAATATACCCAAATGGAGATGCCCTCGGGAGAAATCAGAAAGATTCTTCAGGAATGTTTTGTTACGGTCGGGTCGGCTTCCAGGCCGGAATTTAAGTATATAAAATTAGGAAAAGCCGGAACAATGAGATATAAAGGTATAAGGCCGACGGTGAGGGGAACGGCCATGAATGCGGTTGATCATCCGCACGGCGGAGGCGAAGGCAAGACGCCTATCGGCTTGAAATACCCCAAAACTCCATGGGGCAAAATAGCCAGAGGAGTCAAAACAAGAAGAAGAGAATGGACTGACAAATTTATTATTCAGCGTCGCAAGAAAAAGTAATTAATAATTATGCCAAGAAGTCTAAAAAAAGGCCCATATACATCAGAGAAGCTGTTGAAAAAGCTTGAAGGACTCAAGCCCGATGCCAAGAATGTAATAAAAACTTGGTGTCGTTCGTGCACCATTACTCCGGAGATGGTCGGTTTTACTTTTGGCATTCATAACGGCAAAGAGCACGTTGCGATATACCTAACCGAAGATATGGTGGGCCACAAGCTTGGCGAATTTTCTCCGACTACCAGGTTCGGCAGGCACGGCGGAAAAATGCAAAGAGAATTGGAGGCTACGGCCGCCGAGAAAGAGGTCGCAAAAATAGAAAGCGTTAAAGCGGCACCAACTAAACAAATTAAAAAATGATCACGGCAAAATTACGAAATTTACATATAGCTCCAAGGAAAGTAAGGCTTGTTGTTGACATCGTGAGAGGAAAAACCGCGGCGGAAGCTGGAGCGATTTTAAACTTTACAACCAAGAAAGCGGCTTTGCCGATTTTAAAACTTTTGAATTCCGCGATGGCCAACGCCAGAAATAATTTTCAATTGGATCCCGATAATTTATACATATCCAGAATTACCGTAGACGAAGGCCCCAAAATTAAAAGATTCATGCCAAGGGCCAGAGGTTCGGCCAATGAGATTCAGAAGAAAACTTCGCATATCAATTTGGTTTTAGATGAGATTAAGAAATCATCTTTGACGCAGTTCGGTGTGAGCAAAAGAGTTAGTCCGTTAACACCAGGTGTTGACGGAGGAACACCTGGTGTTGCGGCACCGAAAGAAAAATCAAAGCCGAAATCGTTTGCCGAAGTTAAAAAGCCCGTTATTTTAAGGGGCGCCAAAAGAATTTTTAGACGTAAAGTAATTTAATTTATTATGACGCACAAAGTTCACCCAAAATCATTCAGGTTGAAATCAGCCGGCGACTGGGAGTCGCGGTGGATAAACGAAAAAAGATTCCGAGATTATTTGGAGGAGGATTTTATAATTAGGAAATTTTTAGAAAAAAAATTAAAGGAATCGGGCGTTCAAAATATTGAAATTGAGCGCTCTTCGGGCAAAGCTAATATTATTATCAATTCCGCCCGGCCCGGATTTATCATAGGTAGGGGAGGCAAGGGCGCCGAAGATTTAAAGAAAGAATTGGATAAGAAGCTTCCTCCTTCTAAGGGAGAAAAAAGAGAAATGAAAATTGAAATCAGGGAGGTGAGGAATCCGTGGCTTTCAGCTTCTTTAGCCGGCCAATGGATGGCCAGAGAAACGGAAAAGAGAGTCGCTCACCGCCGGGTTATGAAGCAGGCCATGGAAAAAATAATGGCCAATAAAGAGGTTAAGGGCGTGAGGGTTGAAATGTCCGGCCGTTTGGGCGGAAACGAAATTGCCAGGCGCGAGTGGCATGCCAAGGGCCGCATGCCTCGCCAGACCATCAGGGCCATAATTGATTACGCCGGAGTTGAGGCGCTTTGTACTTATGGCATTGTTGGAATTAAAGTTTGGATATATAAAGGAGAAAGATTTGATTAATCAACGAATAACGAATCGGTTACGAATTTACGAATTCGTATATTCGCGATAGATTCGTTATTCGTTGATAAAACATTATGTTGATGCCTAAAAAAGTAAAACATAGAAAATGGAGAAAGGGGATTGTCAGGTCGGCGATTGAAAA
>JAUSHA010000025.1 GCA_030648815.1 bacterium
CTCATAAATTCTATCTATATTATATCACATTTCGAAGCTTTTCTGAAGACGCGAATAGAGCTCTTCTTCCACCTTAATGCGGTCGCGGCCGTATTTGGCGCGGGAATATTCCTTGATAGCCTTGGCGATTTCCGGATTGCCATTTGACGGGGGATTAGTCACCAGATTAAACGGTTTTGAAGTTTCTCCTTTGATTAAAAGGCGGAAGGCGGCGTTGTAATTATCAATATTAACCAGATCCTCCTCGTCAAAAGTCGGCCCAAATACCGAAACCAGGAACTTGGCATCTTCAGGACCAGTCCTGAAAGCAATCATTGAACCGACATTACCAAAAATAGCTTTTTTAGTTTCCTCGTCTAGCTGGCCGATAAACTGATGGCCGAAAATCAGAGAAAGCCGATATTTTCTAGCTTCGGCTAAAGCGGAGGAAATCGTCTGGGTGGTGACATTATGAAACTCGTCTATGTATAGATAAAAGTCTTTTCTCTCTTCTTCGGGAAGCTCGGCTCTGGAAAAAGTGGCAATTAAAATCTTGCCGACAATAATCATGCCGAGCAAGTGGCTGTTAATGTCTCCCAGTTTTCCCTTGGAAAGATTAACAATTAAAATTTTCTGCTCATCCATAACCTGCCTTAAATTAAAACTTGAGCTCTGCTGTGAGATAATCGGCCTGACTAAGTCGTTAGCGATAAAGATATTCATTTTGCTGGTGATATAGGGCACCATATTGGCTAAGGCTGCCTCGCCGCCGGCTTTTTCCGCTTCCTGTTCCCAGAAGTTTTTAACGACGATATTTTTGCATTGCGAAAGCTTGTATTTTCTGAATTCGGGATCGGCTAAAACTTTTGACACCTCAACTAAGGTGCTGCCCGACGCAGGATGATCCATAATCAGTAAAAGGGCATTTCTCATGTATTGCTCAAAAATAGGGCCGCCAAACCCCTGGGCCTTTAGATTATATAATTTCTCAAAAATCTCAATCATTTCATTGACCACGAATGTTTTGGTTTCCGGGAATCTCGGATCGTAGTCCAGCATGTTTAATCCCATGGGCCTCTCAATATCGCTGGGATTAAAATAAATAACATCTTCGGCCCTTGAAGCCGGCACATAGCTCAAAACTCTTTCCGCCAAATCGCCATGCGGGTCAATCAAACAAACCCCCCGGCCGGCTTCAATGTCCTGCCTGATCATTTCTTGTAAAAGCACTGATTTTCCGGTGCCGGTTTGCCCGATGACATAAAAATGCCGGCGCCGGTCGTCGTCTAAAATCCTGACAATTTTTTCTTCGCCCCGGAAAACATTTTTTCCGACGATCAATCCCTCATCCGGCAGATTATCGGGCGAAGGAGCCTGTTTGGTCTTCAGCCATTTTACATGCGGAGTCAATAATTGCGGAGACGGGAAATGAAAGAGAGCCGCCAATTCTCCGGAAGAAAGAGTCATGGCTTCCTTATCGTTGAATGTCCTGAACGAAAAACGGTAAAAAAGATTTTTGAGCAATCCGCCGGAAAACTTTTTAAAATTGATCTGATTTAAAATTATGGTGTTAAATTGGCTGAAGGCCGCCTGAAGCTCCAGCAGAATTTGCTCGGCCCTTAATTGAGTTTCGGCTGAAGCCAAAATACGCAAGTTAACGTCAAAAACCGGTTGAGAAATTTTTTCGGTAATGGCTTTAATCGCCTCCTGCTGTGTCGGAGTGAGAATGGGATTAGGAGATGGGGGCTGGCCCGGCTGCTGGGGCCGATTATTAAATGACGAAGTGCCTTTTATGAGGTCTCCCCAATTCGGTCCGGAAACAAGATCTTCCGGCTTAGCTCCTTTTTCAATAAAGCCCAAAACCTTCTGCCCCATTTTTTTAATTTTGCGGCGGCTGGGCCTGACTAGAATTTGCACGGCCGCTCCTTCGCCTTCTTTAGCAAGTTTCGTAAAAACACTGGTTATGGCGGATAAGGGATCCATCCCGAACTCGCGATAAGATTTTAATGGAAAAACGGCCGACCTGGCTAAACGAGCTCTGGCTCCGGTAGAAAATCCGCTGGGATTGAAAATATTATAATCTTGCGCCGGTTGAACCTGGGCCTGCGGCCAAAAAGCCAAAACCTGTTTTTCTATCACGCCCGCCAGATAGCGCGGGCAGGCGATATAAAAATATATTTCTTCGCCGGTTCTGTGGACGGCGATTTCAAAAGCAAATGCCGGGTTGCCGAAAAAAATTCTTTTTATAAAATTCGGCTCCTTAACCGAAGTTAAGGAAGAGTAAAACTGCTCGGCTGATTTTAAATGCGTCTCCAAGGGAATTTTTTCTTCTTTATCTTTGCCGATTCTTTGCGGAAGCGTCACTAAAAACAGGGCCAAATCCATTCCCCTGCCCAAAAACGCCTTCTCTTTTCTTTTGGAAATTACGATATAAAAAACCGCAAAAACGGCTACTATCACAAGTCCTCCCAAAACAACCATATTCCTAAAATTTAAAATAGAATCCATAATTTAATTGATTCCCAAATTCCCTATGGTCTTTTTAATAATTCAAAATATCTTTCACGGGTGATACCAGCTGATTTTAAATTATTTTTAATAACAAAAACGGGTATTTCTTCATATTTAGGAACTACGATTGGCCTAGAAATACCTACTTTAGTATAGATAAGATGATCTCCTTTAGTGCTTCTATGTCTAAACCCCTCTAACTCAAAAATTCTTACAAGTTTTTTATATGAAATTGGAGCGATCTTGGCCATTATGGAATTAACGCTACTTCTCTTTCCAAGGAAATCCACTCGGGGGCCCTCCACCTTCTCTGCCCCTCCTTTACAAAGCCACCCTCTTTCAAAATTTCATTCAGTGTCCCCATTTTCTTGGTCTCTTCCAAAAACGCCCCTACCGCTTCTAAGAGATTTTTTTTTGCTTTTTCGACAGTTTTTCCACAACTAGAAATATCTAATTCCGGAGAGTAAGATACATACATCTTTCCTTCTTTCCAAATTTGTGTAGTAAAATTTATTTCCATATATTTATCATAATAGCAAAATTATACAAAGTCAATATTAAGATTCGGTAGATATCCGCTCACTCTTTTAAATACCTGCTTAAAAAATCTTCCCTGCTTATAGTCGCTCTACTTATCGGCCCGTTGTCATTAGCGTGATATTTCCGCCGTATCTCTTCGTCAATTTCCCCCACTACGGTAAAACCAAGCCTTTCTAAAATTTTAGGGTGATCAGCCACTATCCAGGAAATTGCTTCAACTCTTTTAATTTCTTTGTTTTCTTTAACTATCTTTGCCAATTCTTCAAGGCCCCCTCGCACCATTTTTAACACACTAATCCCGAACTGCCCGGCTGGAGCTAAATGAATATGGGCAAAATCTTCGTTTACGCCGTAGGATAATATTTCATTGATTTTTTTAAATCCGCGCACCTCAACCCCTTCAACAAACACCCTTCTTTCTATCTCCTCAAACGCTTCTGGATTATTTTTTTTCAAATCGCTGATTGGCTCCAGTGAAGAAAGTACTTTTTCTATAAATTCTTCTCTCTCTTTTATTGCCGAACACCCCCTTAAGGATTGGCGAACCTTATCACCATCTATCAAATCTGATTTTAAAAATGGCTCGATTTTTGAGAGAATGTTCTCAACTCTTTTCTGGCCATCTTTATTATCATCAAAAAAAGTCCCAATTCCTTTTTGGGCCTGCTCTATTTCTTTATCTTTCTTTTCTTCTTTTTTTGCTTCCGGTTTTAAAAATAGTTCTCTTTCGGGCATAAAAAATATAAATTACGGTTTTATGATTTTTTTGGCGACGAGCTCTTTGTAATACCTATCGGTTAAAATGTCGTGGAACTCGTCTAAAATGGCCGGGTTTTCAAGCTGTTTGGCTACGGAAACAGCCGCATCCAGTCCTTTTTCAAAAACCAAAGAAACCAAAGCTCCCACCTGCTGGCCGGCCGGGAATTTCTTAATCTCTTTTGCTTCGTCGCGAGTAGCCAAAGGAGCAGCCGTTGAAGACGTTTGCTGAAGCCCCTGTAAATATTCTTTGATGTCCTGCTTAACCTTTTCCTCTTTCCTTTCAGGAGAAACAGACGGCTGTTCTTTTTTCAGCCGAGTTTCCAACTGCATCACTCTTTCCTTCAAAGCCTCTATCTCTGGACTGGGAATAATTTCCGGTGTTGCCATGCGTTTATTTTACCATATTATCCGCGAAGCTTTAATTCTTGAGTTAAAATTTCAATTTTTGGCGAAATGTATCGTTTCTTCTCGGGAAACCATTCAAGTTGAAGACCCAAGCCCTTGATCATCTGATTTAAAATTTCTTTAGGCAGCCACTCTTTCTTTGGCAAATAATCAATCATTTTTCCTTTTTGGTTGGAAGACTTGAACTTAGAATCAGCTTCTTCGACCAACTCAATTGGGAAATTAATAAATACCTTGGGCATCAATTCCTGCCTTTTACTAAGCGGTAAAGAAGCCGGGTCAGGATAAACTTGTTCCATTGTCACCCAGGGGATATCCCTTAGGTCTTTTTTTATTTTTCTGCCCAACGTTTCGGGGTCAAATCCCTCCCAAATAACGGATTGAATCCCCATAAAAGAATGGTCTTTCCCAAACTGAACCACTTCGTCGGTTTTCCATTTTTTGTCCCCCTTCTCGGAAGCATGGACGCTATTACTAAAAATCCTGGCGAATTCTCGCTTGAGGTAAGGAACGACGATTTCCCGCTCTACCATTTGGCCGAATTCTTCTTTTTGTTCAATTTTCCCAAAAAATTGCGGTTCTTTTCCGAATGGCATAATTAATGTTATTTAAATTTTTTATTTTTCTGACGGAACTTTTTAATCCTTGGAAAAATTTTAGATGTGGCGGCTATCTTTTGCCTAGTTCCTCTATATTTATCAATATAATATCCCTTGCGATAAGTAAATGAGTATTTTTGAATATCCGAGTCGATGATTTTTTGCTCGCCCTTACTGTATTCTTTTCTTTTTACATAACAATGACCGTAAATGCCATATTTTTCTTTAAAATAAATCTCGGCCAATCGTCCATTCACCGTAGCGAAACACCATCCATTATTAAATTCAAAAATCCCCTTTTTCATTTTAATCAACTGCGGTCATTTTTCTGGCGCAGACATTTGTATTATTGATGCGAACTCATCAAGATCGCCAATTTCCATCCCGCTGCCCAATCTTTTAGGAATATCGTTCAATTTATTGCCGATAAACCGCTCTATTACCGAAGCATCGAATTCTTTCGGGCTCAATTTTTCTTTTATAAATTCTTCCGATCTTTTTTCTCTCCGATAAATCTTCTCTGTTTCTTTGAATAGCATTTCTTGAAATTTAATAATCGAGCGGAGTATATCGTCTTTGACTACTTCTGCGTCTCCCGGCGCAAACTGTTTAACCTGCAAATCGCGCTGAGCACGATGCCTGATCTCATGAGCCGCTATCGAAAGTCCGGGCGTAAATTGCTTATCGCTTTTACGCCGCCCTTCCGAATCAAAAATTGATACGTCTTGTTTCTTCTTATTTTCCATTAACTTTGCTAAACCGCTTACCATGATTTGATAAGAACGCTCTTTTCCGTCTCCTTCCGGAATAATAAATCCTGCCAAATCTTCACCCTTGAGAGCAAAATTAAAAGCTGCCGGATTCTTTGGGAAAACTCTTCTATCTAAAAAACCTATCTGCTTCATCAAAAGCAGCGCCGCCTCGATATCTCTTTTCTCCGCACCGGCCTCTTTTAGTTTTTTCTCGGTTTCTTCCAAGATTTCATAAAACGGCTTCGGGGAAAGAGCTTCTTTTTTTAGTGCCGCATCCGGCCGTAAAATTTGCGGTTCTTTTCCAAATGTCATATGTTTGTTATTTTTTAATCCAAATAAAATGCTTTTTTCCTTCCAAATTTATTTCTTTCTTGGCGTCAAAGCCAACCGCTTCTTTCTCTTCTGCAACTATCTTAAATGTCTTGGCTCCCATTTCTTTTTTGAATTCTTGGATTTCTATATATTCGGGCACGATGGCAATCGTAGAAAATATATTTTTAACGATGTAGCCTTGGGACACTCCTATTTCTTTGCGCAAATCTCTGATATTTCTGATTATTTCTCTTAGCTCTCCCTCTTTCTTAAGCTCCGGGGTAATTTTAGTGTCCAATATCAGGGCATTGCTGAAAATAATTTTTTTGACGTTAACTTCATCTTTTATCAGCTCCGATAGCTCTTTATCAATCTTATCGGGAACCAGAAGAGAAGCAAGGGGCTGCCTGACTTTTATGCCGGCTTTCGCCCTTTCGGCCAAAGCTAAGGCCACAATTTCTCTAACTTTTATCATCTTCTGATTTAATTTCTTATTAATCAATTTTACATTCGCTTTAGGCCAGTCCTCGAGATGTACCGAATTTTTGATTTTTCCTGCCTGGCCGGCAGGCAGGGATTTTTGATTTTTGATTTCTTTATGAATTTCTTCTGAAAGAAATGGAATAAACGGCGCAGTCAATTTTGAAACCGTCTGAAGAACTAATGCCAAGGTTCCCGCCGCTTCTTCAAAGCGCTTGCGCGACCGCCTGATATACCACAAAGACAAATCATTGATTACAAAATCCTCAATAGTTCTGGCGGCTCCGGTCACGTCATATTTGTCAAGTTTTTCCGTCGCTTCCTGAACCAACTCGTTTAATCTTGAGATAACCCACTTATCTAAAATATTTTTTGATTTTTGATTTTTCCTGCCTGGCCGGCAGGCAGGGATTTTTGATTTTTGATTTTCTTTATATGTTTGGTAAAAAGTAAAACAATTCCAAAAGATAAGAATGAATTTCTTCAACGATTGGTCTACGTCCTTTTCCGTAAAGAGCTTGGAATCTCCTGGCTGATTGACGGTATAAAAATACCAACGGACAGCATCGGTGCCGTACTTTTCAATAATATACCAGGGGTCAACGACATTGCCCTTAGATTTTGACATCTTTTCTCCCTTTTCATCCAAAACATGCCCCGAAGAAATAACATTTTTATACGGAGCTCCTTTGCCTAAAAGAGTGGAAACCGCCAATAAAGTATAAAACCAGCCGCGAGTCTGATCTATGGCTTCAGAAATATAATCAGCCGGGAATTGAGATCCGCCTTGAGCAAAAGGCATGGAACCGGAATCAAACCAAACATCCGCTACTTCCGGGACTCTTACCATCAATGATTCATCCCGCTTTGCAGGATCTGGCGAAGTCAGACATTCCGGACAAAGGAATTTAACATCATCTATATATGGACGGTGCAAATCAGCCTTCCCTGCGCTATCTATGGGCATATTTTTAAAATCCATTCTACGCCATTCTCCGGTCTTAAGGTATTTTCTAGCAAGCTTTAATTTTAAAAGATCCCCATCATCCATGCCTTTGCAGAATCCTTCCAAAAGCCAAAGAGGGTCGCCATGGCTGACAATCAAAATCGTTTTATTCTTGTGCTTTTTATCAACATCGTTTAAGAAATCAACTATTCTTTTGCGCACCTCTCCCCAATTTTCTCCGCCTTCCGGTTTTTTTCCATAAAAACTTTCCAATGTTTTCGGGAAGTCATGAAAAAACTGCACTTTTTTAATTCCATGGCAAACTCCCAAATTTAAATCGCGAAGGCGTTTGTCCATAATAATTTCCGCTCCTAATTCTTTATTGACGATTTCGGCTGTCTGGCGCGTCCGGTTCATATCGGAGAAATAAATTATGTCTATACCCTTATCCTTAAGTTCTTTTGCCGCTTTTTTCGCCTGTTTTTCGCCCTCCTTATTGAGCAATACCGGTTTTTCTTCCGGCCAAGGATAAGTCCAGCCCTGTTTTTCAACTTGATAATGATTCAGGCCGTGCCGCAAAATATAATATTTATTAGTTGAAAATTTCTGTTCTAACAAATCTTTTTTTCCGCCGATTACCTCTCTGTGCCCGCAATCTTGACACTGCCAAATAGGCAAGGGAGTCCCCCAATATCTTTCTCTAGAAAATGCCCAGTCTTTTAAATCTTTGAGCCACTCACCGAATCTGCCGTCTTTTAAATGCGCCGGCAGCCAATTAATTTTCTGATTATTCTTAATCAGATCTTTTTTGACATCCTGCATTTTGATAAACCAGCTTTCTTTAGCGTAATAAAGAAGCGGCGAATTACAGCGCCAGCAAAAAGGATAATCATGCTCGTATAATTCTTCTTTAAAAAGAATCTCTCTTTCTTTGAGATCTTTGATAATCGGGAGATCGGCATCTTTAACGAACATTTTATCCCATTCGTAATCAGGAGTTATCATTTTCCCTTCCTGGTCAACCGTCATTAAGACCGGCAAGTTATTCTTCTTGCCTACCCTCATATCGTCTTCCCCGAAAGCCGGAGCGATATGAACAAGCCCCGTCCCCTCTTCCAAGGAAACGAAATCACCGGCAACAACGCGGGGTCCGACCTCCGAATTTATTGAGGTCTCGAATATCCGTTCGTATTCTAAGCCTAATAATTTTTCTCCCTTAAATTCTTCTGCGATTTCGCCAACTACCCCGATAGCTCCCATTCTTTCTTTTGCTAAAATAAAATATTCCTGCCCTACTTTAACTTTTACATAAGTAATTTCCGGATTCACAGCTACCGCCGCATTTCCCGGTAAAGTCCAAGGAGTCGTCGTCCAAACCAATAAACTGGTATTTTGTATTTTGTCTCCCTTCGGGAGATCTCTCGTAGGGAGATATCTGGTATCTAATGTCTTAAATTTAACATATATTGAATTTTCTTTTACTTTTTTATATCCCTGGGCAACTTCATGGCTTGATAATGATGTCCCGCATCTTGGACAATAAGGGACCACTTTATAATCTTTATATAAAAGCCCTTTTTGCCAAATCTGTTTTATAATCCGCCACAAAGTTTCAATATAATCGTTCTCGTAAGTGATATAAGGGCGCTCCATGTCCAGCCAATAACCGATTCTTTCGGTCAATTTCTCCCAATCCTGCTTATATTGCCAAACCGATTCTTTGCATTGCTTATTAAATTCAGCAATTCCGTATTTTTCAATTTCCTTTTTATTTTTCAAACCCAGCTTTTTTTCAACTGCCAGCTCAACGGGCAAGCCGTGGGTGTCCCAGCCGGCTTTTCTTAAAACACGAAAACCCCGCATGGTTTTGTAGCGGCAGATAATGTCTTTAAAAGCGCGGCTCAAAACATGGTGGATACCTGGTTTGCCGTTGGCCGTGGGAGGACCCTCATAAAAAACAAAATCCTTGGCGTTTTTGCGCTGTAAAATGCTTTTCTCAAAAATCTTTTTCTCCTTCCAAAACTTCAATATTTCCTGCTCTTTTTGCGAAAAATTCAGCTCCATAAATCTATCTTCAGAATATCACCTTACCGTATTTTTATCAAAAGATAATTTACCAAAAATCAGTAGCGTATGAAAAAGACCATGGTCTTTTTCATACGCTATTTCAATTTGAATGTTTTTATCAGAAAATCGACATTTTCTATATCCTCGGCTACAATTAAACGAATTTCGCGCTGACCGAGTCCGAAAAACTCACGCAGAAGTTCTATCTCGTCTTTGCAGGGATAAGGATTGATCCAAACGCTCTTTTGCAGAGGCGAAAAACCCAGTTCCATCAACTTACCCCTGAAAGCGTTCCGCTGCAATCTTTTTAACTGAATAATATCAAAAATCACTATTCTCCATTTCCTATCCCACTTTTTTAGTTTATTGATCTTCAGGCTATCAATCTGAAACCTACCTGCCATTTTTTTGCCTCTTTCGGTTAAAGAGATAAAAACTCGGTGTCCTTTTACGTTAATATTAAGACATCCCTGCCTTCTAAGATTATAAAAAGTATCGCCTATTTTCTTCTTCTTATATTTATTTTTATTTTTGAAACCGTTAACGAGGTTAGTGACAAAATAAGGAGAGGCGGCGGCGACAGATACCGCTCCGGCGATAGTTAACCATTTTAAAATATCTTTAGTAATCTCCGATTTAGGTTTCCTAAAATAATATTTGTATTTACTCATAATATAGCTTCGTACGAATAAGACCATGGTCTTATTCGTACGGTATTCTACTATTACCTCAAGCATACCATCTCTTCTTATTTTTATCAAAAGAAAAAGAGCGAAGTTTTATATTCGCTCTTTTAAAAATCTCTTATATTTATTTCCGCATTACTATCTCTGCAATCATTTCCAGCTCTTCAGTCATTGCCTCCAGTTTTCCTGATAAAAATTTCCGCACTATTAACCTTTCTTTATCGGGATCCAAAACAATGTCTTGCAATCCGCTGTCTTCTTTTATAAGGCCGATTTCGCGAGCAAGACATACGATACCATTAAAATTTAACATACCCTCGTCGTTATTGTATTCAATCCAGATAGTATTGAATATCTGATAAGAAGTGCCTTTTTTTATTATCTTATTCAGCCGTTCGAACAACTCCTTGAACGCCTCGGGGAAAGTTTGATACTCCCCCACATCCTTAAATCCATATATAAGTTTAAACAATGAACACCTCCTTTTATTTTCTAATATTCAAGATTGCACACTATATCATGCAAGTCAAGCTCTCACATCTTTTCTGGGGCGGAGATGCCCATCAGCGAGAGGGTATTTTCGAGAACTATTTTAGCGGCTAAGACTAAAGACAGACGAGCTTGAGTTAGATTTTTATCTTCGGAAATAATACGGCAGTCTCCATAAAACTTATGAAAAGCGGAGGCTAAATTCGTAGCGTACTGAGGCAAGCGCTGAATCTGATAATCATTAGCGGTATCCTCAACGATTTCCGAAAACATAATAAGCTGTTTTATCAAATTTAATTCGCTGGGGTGATTCAATGTTTTGTATCTTGTATCTTGTCTCCCTTCGAGATATCTCCCGTAGGGAGATATCTTGTATCTTGGTGCTTTTGCGAGAATATTGCATATTCTCGCGTGCGCGTACTGAACGTAAAAAACCGGATTTTTCTCCGATTGTTCTTTGGCTAACTCCAAATCAATTTCCGTATGCGTATCCAAAGATTTTTGCAGATAAAACCAGCGGGCTACA
The DNA here is from genome assembly GCA_030648815.1 of bacterium. Classification (GTDB taxonomy): domain Bacteria; phylum Patescibacteriota; class Minisyncoccia; order Minisyncoccales; family MHMH01; genus JACPGX01. The sequence goes on from JAUSHA010000025.1 coordinate 11,052, forward strand.
TCCAGCCCTATCTCGCTAATCAAGTCCTGGAGAGCAATTATGTTGCCCAATCTCTTTGACATCTTCTCTCCGCCCCTTAAGGTAATCAATTGCAAAACCAAAATATCCAAGACCCCCTTAAAACCCAGCATCTTGGCTACGGCCTTCATTTTAGAAACATGGGCCTGATGGTCGGCCCCCCAGATATCAATGACTTTATTAAATCCCCGGTCAAATTTATCTTTATGATAAGCGACATCCGAAAGCAAATAAGTCGGCTCCCCCGTTTCCCTGATGACCACCCAATCTTTCTCGTCGCCGAATTGCGATGTCTTAAGCCACCAGGCCTTATCTTTTTCATAAACTAAATTATTTTTTTTAAGCCAATCAATTATTTTTTTAATTTTATTCTTCCGGTAAATCTCTTCCTCTTCGGAAACCCACTCATCAAATCTGATCTTTAATTTATTTTCCAGAAACTCCTTGGTATCTTTTTGAACTTCTTGAGCCAGTAAGTAGCCAGCTTCATTTTCAGTTAAATTTTCCTTGCCCGCCGAAGCCTTGGCGAAGGCGGGGATTTTGGATTTAACATAATCGTTTAGATATGTTGTTCCTTGCCCCAAAGCCGTTTTGCCGAACTCCATAATTTGCTTGCTGTTTTTGGCGTCGTTGATAAAATACTCCCGGGTCACTTGGAACCCGGCTTTTTCAAAAACGTTGGCCAAAGAATCGCCGGCAAAAGCGCTGCGGCCATGACCGAGATGCAACTGACCGGTTGGATTAGCCGAGATAAACTCTATGTTAATTTTTTGCTTTTTGCCGATTTTAATTTCTCCGAACCCTTCCTTCTTATCCAAAATTTCCCTAACTTGATTTTGCAGATATGCAGGGGAAATGAAAAAATTCATGAAGCCGGGCTCCATAATTTCTATTTTCTCAAACAAATCTGACCCAAGACGCAAAATTCTCGGCTGAAGGTTTTCAGCTATTTTCATCGGGGGCATCTTTAGCGTTTTTGCCAACTTCAAAGCGATACTGGTGGAATAGTCGCCGTGAGCATTATCTTCAGGGTGCTCTATCTGAACTTCGTGGCTTCCTAAATTAGCCGCCGAAATTGCTTTTTTGATTAAATCTATTATTTTCTGTCTTATCATAATTAAACTTTACTTTAATTCTATCTTAATTTCTGTTAAAATTAAAGTGGATTATATGAAAACGCTCGCCGAAAACAGAAAAGCATTTTTTGACTACGATATCCTCGAAAAATTCGAGGCCGGAATGGTTCTGATGGGCCAAGAGGTAAAATCAATTAAATCCGGCCGGATAAATTTGGCCGGCTCTTATGTTGTTATTAAAAACGAGGAGGCCTTCCTGCTTAATGCCGACGTGCCGCCGTATCAACCCAAAAACGCTTCTCCCGGCTATGATTCTACGAGATTGCGCAAACTGCTCTTAAATAAATCTGAAATCAAGTATCTTATGGGCAAGTCGCAGGAGAAGCACTTGACTTTATTACCCTTAAAGGTATATACTGTAAAAAGTAAAATTAAACTGGAATTCGGACTGGCGAAAGGCAGGCAGAAACAAAGCAAAAAAGAATTACTGAAAAAAAGGGACGTTAAGAGAGAAATAGAGATAGAGTTAAAAGCGCGGGGGTGGATTGCTTCGACAGGAATATGAACCGGAATCCGCAAGTAAAACAAAAAATAAGTGCCAACTTATTCAAACAACCAGCTCTAGCTTACGCTAACGCATAAGCTGGGGCCATCCGAATCCTTGATTCTCGATAGGGGAATCCGGGTGTTATATCAATCGAGATAGGCAAACGCAGTTCCTCGGGCGATTGCCGAAACTAAGAGGATAGGAATAAGAATTTTTTGTCTGCTTGCCCTGAGTTTATCGAAGGGCTACATACCTCTTATTCCGAACGGCAAAACAGACTAAACTTGTAGACGATTCTTGGCAAGATTTCTGGATCGGGGTTCAAACCCCGCACCTCCACTCGACTCGTCCTTCGACAAGCTCAGGACTCGCTCGTGGCAAGCCACCTAAAATATGAAAATATGGTGCTTACAAAAAAAGAGTCGAGTGTCCCGAGCGAAGTCGAGGGACATCTATATTAAAACCACACAACCTTGCAACCAAAACCATCAGTCAATAAGCAAATAAGGGCGAAGGAAGTGAGACTAATAGACGAAACCGGAAAACAGGTTGGAATTGTGACGTTAGAAAAAGCGCTCCAAATGGCCCAGGATAGCGGTTTCGACTTGATTCAGGTAACGGAAAGAGTAGAGCCCCCCGTTTGTAAAATAATGGATTATGGAAAATATATTTACCAGCTGGGCAAAAAAGAAAAACAGGACAAGCCCAAGGGCGGAGAATTAAAAGGAATACGATTGAGTTTTGGCATATCCCAGCATGATTTAGAAACAAGGACGCGCCAGGCCGCAAAATTTTTAAAAGATAATAATAAGGTCAGGGTAGAAATGCGGCTCAAAGGAAGAGAAAAAGCCATGGGAGATTTCGCTAAAGAAAAAATAGGTAAATTTTTAGAAATCCTGGGGGCTGTCGTCCCTCATAAAATTGAACGGGAATTGAGAAGAGACCCCAGAGGATTCTCGATGATTATCGCTAAACAATAAAAATATGGCAAAAACAAGAAAATCCATCACAAAACGTTTTAAATTCACAAAAACTGGCAAAATTTTGCGCAGGCTTTCCGGTCAGGATCACTCTTTAGCTAAAAAGACCAGCAAAAGACGCCAGGCCGGCAGAAAATGGATCAAAGTTTCAAAATCAGAAATTAAAAAAATAAAGAGACTAATGTCTTACTAAATTTATGGTTAGAGTTAAACGAGGAAAATCAGCCCGCAGAAAAAAAACACGCCTTTTCCAACAGGTTAAAGGTTTCCGTTGGGGAAGAAAAAACAGGCTGAAACTGGCCAAAGACGCTTTGCGCCATGCCTTGGCCCGCTCCTTTGAGGGCAGAAAACAAAAAAAGAGAACAATGAGAAGCCTCTGGCAGGTTCAGATTAACGCTGTCTGCCGGCAGGAAGGAATGCCTTATAATAAATTTATTCACGGCCTAAAGAAAAATAAAATTGAACTGGACAGAAAAGTTCTGTCCCAGCTTATTCAAAGCAATCCGGAGATTTTCAAAAAAATAGTGGAGAAAGCCAAGTCGTAGTATTCTCAATATTAAAAAGCCACCCTTGAAATATAGGGTGGCTTTGTTTTTTATTTTTAACTGGGAATTAAAATCTCCGGTGGCGGCTCAATCGGATATCCCTCCTTGCCAATAAAACAACCGAGGCAGAGATTTTCTCTGGGAAGGCCGGTGGCTTTTATCATACCCTCAAGACTAAGATAGCCGAGAGAATCTGTCTTGATAATTTTTCTTCCAACTTCTTCTTCAGTTAAACCGGCGGCGGCCAATTCTACCCGGGCGGCTAAATCAATCCCTAAAAAACATGGCCAACGAAGAGGAGCCGAGCCGACTAATTCGTGAACTTCAGCTGCTCCGGCTTCCCTTAACATGGCCGTCACTTCAGGAGAAGTATCGCCCCGCACTATAGAATCTTCCGTCTCAATTACTCTTTTCTTGTGGACTACTTCTCCAAGGATGCGAAGTTTTATTCTAACAAGGGCCTTTCTGTCAGTTTCTCTGGCGGTCAAAAAACTTCTCCTGGAGTAGTAACGATTTTTTATAATTCCCCTGGCCAACGGAATACCCAGGGTTCGGGCAACGGCCGAATCATATATCTCGCCGGAAATAGGCACGCCGCAGACAATATCGGCCTGAATGGGATGCTCTCTAGCCACAGCTTCACCTGCTTCGTCTCTATAAGAGTTAACTCTTTTGCCGGCCAACCTACTGTCGGGCCTGGCAAAATAGATGTATTCAAATGTGCAAAACCGAAGTTGAGGATTTACCGCCCAAATAAAAGAATTTTCTATGCCATTTCTGCCTAACTCAATAAACTCGCCTGGCCCAATCTCCCTGATAAAACTCGCCCTGATTGTATGAAAAGCGCACTCTTCTGAAGCAAGAATAAAGCTCGACTCGTCCCGACCCAAGCAAAGCGGCCTGATTCCGTATCTGTCTCGGACTCCAATAACTTTATCTTCAAATAAAATTACTAAGGAAAATGCTCCCTCTAACCTTGGTAAAACTTTTAATAATGCCGACGTAAAAGATTTCTCGGGAGACGTTGAAATCAATCCTACGATTACTTCCGTGTCAGAAACACTTGATTGAAAATGATATCCTCTTTCTTCCGCTTCTTGCCTTAGACCGGCTAATCTAATTAAATTCCCATTATGAGAAAGGGCGAATTGTTCGCCATGAAAATCTCCAATTAAGGGTTGAAAGGTTTTTGTCTGCTTCAATTCGCCTGCCTTTCCTCTAGTTGAATAAAGAGTCTGGCCTATGCCAAAATTTCCCGATAATTTCTCAAAAAGAGCTCCTTTGTTTCTCTCGGTAAAAGTTTCCGTTACTAGTCCTTCTTCTTTTATAAACGAAAGGGGCCCTCGGCCATTAGAAGCGCCTAAACCAAACGCCTGCTCGCCTCTATGATGTTGATCAAAGAGTCCATGTACAATCTTAGGAGCAACCTGTTCGTTGCTTACTATGCCAAATATTCCGCACATTTTGCACCTCCATATTTACCCTGTTAAATAATCCCGCCAAGGCGGGATTGCCCAGAGGGCATTTAACAGGGTGAATTATAAAAGAACCTCTACCTCTATATAACGTACCCGGCTCTTTAAGTAAAGATGCTCTTCTTGAGAAAATCGTTCGCTTTTTTGAGAATTTTTTTAGCGTTATCAAAGGTTATCTGTTCCAGCGCTTCTTCGTAGGGCAGCCACTTAAAACCCTGATGCTCATAAGAAATCTTTACTTTCTTTGTTTTAGTTTGCGCCAAAAAGAAAACAACGGTCTTTAAAAAACTCTTGCCGTCTCGTTTATAAAAATATTTTATAGTTTCCTTAAATTCGGGAATAAATTCTATGTCTTCAATCCCCGTTTCCTCTTTAACCTCTCTAATAGCTGCTTCCTTCGGCTTCTCCCCCTTTTCAATATGACCCTTGGCAAGGTCCCAGTGCCTCGCCTCGTAATGCAAGAGAAGATAAAAAAACTTTGTTTTTTTACCTTCTTTTCTGAATATAACTGCTCCGGCAGATTTTTCTATCGGCATGGTTATTTAAAATATTTTAATAATTTTTCCAACGGCCAGCAATTGATAATGTCTTCCTTCTCGGCCCAGCCACGGCGGACTTGAGATATGCCAAACTCCATAAGCTCTAATTGGTCCTTGCGGTGAGTATCGGTGTTTATTGTCATCTTAACACCTGCCTCTTTAGCTTTTCTGATATGCTGATCATCTAAGTCCATCCTATGAGGAGAGGCGTTGATTTCCATAATAGTGCCGGTTTCTTTAGCGGCCTTTAGGATTTTTTCAAAGTCAATTTGATATTCGTCGCGCTTTTTCAAAATCCTGCCGGTGGGATGGGAGATTATGTCCACATTAGGATTCTTCATCGCCTTAATCATTCTTTCCGTCATTCCTACTTTATCCATTTTCATGTTGGAATGAATGCCGGCGATGACGAAATCTAATTTTGCCAGCGTCTCGTCATTTATATCAATTGAGCCGTCTTTTAAAATGTTCGCCTCGCAACCCTTTAAGATACGAAACCTTGTATCTTGTATCTTGTATCTTGTATTTATTTGATCGATTTCTTTATTACGCTGTTCTAACTGCTTTTCATCTAAGCCATGCTCAATGTGCAATGCTTTCGTATGATCGGCTATGCCAATATATTCATAGCCCATTTTTTGGGCGACTCCTGCTAATTCTTCAATTGAATTATCTCCGCCGTCCCAATTAGAATGAACATGAAGATCGCCTCTTATGTCGCCGTATCCGATAATCCGTGGCAGTTTTTGCGGAGACCCGTTCTCCGCAAGCTCAATCTCACCTTGATTTTCCCGCAATTCCGGCGGAATCCACGCCAAACCCAGAGCTTTATAAATCTCTTCTTCGGTTTCGCTGGCGATCATCTTTTTACCTTTAAACAAACCGTATTCTGAAAGTTTCAAGCCTTTGTCCATGGCGATGCGTCTTGTGGCAATATTGTGCTCCTTGGAACCGGTAAAGTACTGCAAAGCGGAACCGTAAGCTTTTTTCGGCACAACCCTGATATCCATATCAAATCCTTCTTTTGTCCTCACGGATGCCTTAGTATTTCCCTTGCTCCAAATTTTCACTACGCCGGGTAATTTAACGAAATAATCCATTACCTTTGCCGGACTGCGGGAAATAACTAAAAAATCAACATCGCCGATGGTCTCCTTTCTTCTTCTGATGGAACCCGCTATATCAACTTTTTCAACTTCTTTTAAATTTTTTAATTTTTCATGTATCTCCCCGACTCTCGGCAAAATCTCTCCCAATAAAAATCTGCCCTTGCTTTTTTTCAAAAAAGCCAAGCCCTCTAAAATATTTTTTTCTGATTTTTCGCCGAAACCGAATAATGAGGCGATTTTATGGGACTTGGCCGCTTTTTCCAAATTTTTTAAATTTCGGATGCCTAATTTTTGATAAAGAATCTTCGCTTTTCTCGGCCCCATGCCCTCAACGGAAATAAGTTCTTCTAAATTTATGGGAATTCGTTTTTTATATTGTTCAAGAAATCTTATTTTCCCTGTTTTTAAATATTCCTCAATGCCCTTGGCAATGCCCTCTCCTACTCCGGGAATCTCTTTTAGAGTTTTAATGCCCCCTCTTTTATAAATTTCTTCAATATCTTCCTCTGTTGATTCCAATCCCATAGCCGCCCTCCGGTAAGCATAGGGCTTAAAAGCAACCTCATCCATCTCAAGGTAGTTAGCTATCTCGTAAAAAATTTTAGCGATTTCTTGATTCTTCATGGTTTAAATTAACGAAACGGATAACTCTTGCTTGACTTCTAAATTTGTGCTATCATCTAAGTAGTGGATCGGGGTGTCCCCGGTCGGCATTGGGTCCCGCAAGGGACTTTTTGCTTTTTACGGAAATATCTTTAATCCATAACCATCAAAACTACCCACACTATCGCAATAAATTTTTGATTTAATAATATTAAAAGGAGGATACGGTTCAGACGGATTAAGAATGTGTCTGGCTAACGGATATGCGCATAAGTCAGAAATTTGCAATCCAATTATATTTTCTCTTTTCAAAAATGAATCGAATTTACCGATTTTATTTTTTAATCTATCGGGCTTAACGTAATAAGTCCCGTTATCTAAAATTCTATTGTATTGGTTTAAAAGTTGCTGATCTTCTTTTCTGCCTCTTTTTTCTATTTGGACATCAATAACGGATTTGACTTCTTTTTTATCTAAACAAAATATCAAACGCTCCATAATAAACGAAAGGGAGAGAGCGTAAGGATCTTTCGCGCCTAATCCATATTTCTTTATATGCTCATCTTTATTAACCCCTGAACCAATAATAGTAAAATTCGTTCCATTTATTATTTCATCTAATTTTTCATAAAATTTCTTCTTTAATTCTAAATCAAACAAAATCTGAAAGGGACCTTCGCATTTTCTAATATCGCGCGAGTGTAAAATAACGCTAGTCGTCTTAAAGAATTCCATCTTGAATTTATTTATTTCCTCTTCAATTTTGGTTAATTCGGCATCTTCAAAAAGACAACCCGCTAACAAAAATAGGGGGAAATTTCTATCTATGAATGAGAGTCCGTGGTCTCCTGTTTCATCTAAAAATAAATAATAATGCATAACTAAATTATAGTTGTCCCGCATTTTTCGGGCAACGACCGCTTCGCTAGACTTCCTGCTATTAAGCGTAATTAGAATGGTTTTTCGGTCGGCGGCAGGCGAGGAGTAAAATGATCTTTCAAAAATATTTTTTTTCTGATTAACAAAAGTGTTGAAGAGGACAATATCCCGAACAAGCTTACAAAAACAAAAACCGCTTTAAACCCAAAGAGGCTTGCCGTGATGCCGCCGATAGCTCCGGCAATGCCGGCCGCAAAACCTATGCCCGTGCTTTCCAGGCTCCAGGAAAACGCCTCTCTCCCCTTATCTATGTGGCGGGTGAAAATACCTGCCCATGTTGGAATAACGCAGGCCATAGCCAAAGCTCTTATGAATTCTAAAGCAAAAATATGCCATAGCTGGTTAGAAAAAATATAGCCCAAAGGCACTAAATTAGCTACGTACATGCCGGTAACCAAAAATTTAAAGTCGTCCACCTCGCCATGATTTTTATCCAATTGATGGGCGATAAACGGCTGAACGATTGACTTTACTATCCAATAAGTGGCGGCGATAAATCCGACCATTTCTATGTTTCCTCCCTGGATCTGATCCGTCAAAAAAATAGCAAAAATCGGCCCGGACAATCCCCAGCCCGCCTGCAATAAAAAATCGGAGGCGATTAAAATTCTTACGACTTTATTGATTGATTTAAACATTATTCAAATCGGCCAATAGTTTTTCTAAATCAAGCTGGTGAAGTTTTGCCGCCTCTTCAAGAGTTTCGTCGGGAGCCGCCGGGCAGCCGATGCAATGCAATCCGTAATCCATAAAAACAAAAGCTGTTTTAGGATATTTTTTTGCCACCTCCGAGATGGTCATCTCTTTTGTGATGCTTTGTGATTTTATCATATTTTTATTTTATCACTTGACACCTGTTTCGTACAGCATATTATAAGCGTAGAAACTTAAAAATTCATTCCAATAAATAAGGAGGAAAAAATGGAGAGAGAAAAGGGATTCACCTTAATAGAATTGATGGTAGTGGTAACTATTCTATCTATCTTGGTGAGTATATTCGCATCGAACATTTCTGGGAGTGTCGGGAGGACCGCGATCACAACAGCTATCTCTAGCGTGGAACAAACAGAGAAAGACATTGATCGTTTTATTGCCACCATTAGGGAGTTACCTAATCGAAAGGATGCCACTACGGAAAATTATTATACCCTGCTTTTTACCGGTATGGATTCTGATGGCGCGGTCCTCACAACAGTAAGGATGCAAGATAAACAAGGGGTTGATAAAAGTACGGCCGGAGTTTTGGACATTGTAGATTTTCCTCTTGTCAAGAGAGATAATTTGTACAATCACTTATTGGTGAATAATAGATTTTATCCTGCATGCAAACCCAAAAAAGATTACGGCTGGTGCGAGTCATACACTAAACTCAAGGGCGACATGCTGGACCCCTGGGGAAACTCGTACTTCGCGGTTTTCAGAGATCTGGGCGATGACACAACTCGAGTGTACGTTTTGTCAGCCGGGGCCGATAAAGTGCTGGATACCGATCCGAAGTTAGATGAAAGAATCTCTCCCGATGATATCGGCATAACCTGGATTGCTCGGCCACCTAAATCGTAAACAAATAAAAGTCGTCCATATTTCTGGACGACTTTTTACTTGATAAAAGCGACTGCTCCGTAACCTACGACCCTTGTTTCACCTGCGGCGGTATCGCCGGAATTGGCGTATTTTAACAATTTGGCTCTGCCTCCCAAGCTCTTGGTTATTTCAATGATAGTTTTTGCCGAATCAATGGCGCAGATATTCAAACCGCTAACCTTGAGATTCAAAATATTATTTAGAGTTTTTTTATCAATCTCTTTTGCTTTTCCGTACGACAAGTAATGCGACAAATCTGCGGAAGCGATGATCAAAACTTTTTTATTTTCGATGCTCTCTAAAATTGTTTTGGCGAGCAATTTCCAATCTTTATTTTCCGAACCAAAAATAATCGGCAGGATTTTAAAATTTTTCAACGTTCTCTGTAAAAACGGCAATTGAACTTCAATGGAATGTTCCCAAAGATGAGCGGAATCTCTTTGAAAAAATCTTCTTGATCCGGCAGTAATTTTTTGAGCCAGGCTTTCGTCTATTTTTATTTTGCCCAAGGGAGTTTCCCATTCTCCCCTCGGGAAAACGGCCACCCCGTCAAATCTCTCATAGTGGGAATCGGCAATAATAATCACCGTATCAAAATTTTTCTCGGCTATAGTTTTAAATCCGGAAGCCGCCACCTTACCGGAATAAGCGTAGCCGGCGTGAGGCAGAAGCAAGCCAAAAATCTCTCCATTGATCTTGGGAGCTTTCGCTTTGGATAAAAATCCGCTAATCATTTTCTTCAGCTCTTCCTTATTTTCCGGATAAAATTCCCCGGCTACCGCCGATTGTCTTAACATGTTAAGTGAAATAATCCTATCACTTTTTCCGGTTTTCCCTCTTCTTCCATTGATTCTTCTTTCCTGATATTAAATGTTTTGACGGCTTGTTCGGTTGGATCAACAAATAATTTTATACCTCTCGCTTCAATAAATTTTTGGGCGGCTTCGGTAACTTTAGCCATTCCCGATTCGCCCGTCCCGATGACTATGGATTCCGGCTTCTGCTCCACGACATCTATCACATCTTCAACATCAATAATATGGGAATCATTGCGCCACCAATCAAAAACCTGATCTGTCCAAAAAACCTGGACATCGTGATTGTATGTTTCTCCGTCAATAACAATAGAACCGAAATTGTAATCTTCAATCATAGTAATGTTTGGCGTTTAACGTAATGTTTAACGTTTAAGGTTGCACCGCTTAACCTTAAACGTTAAACATTACGTTGATCGTTAAAATAGCGTTTTTTGTTTTGAAAT
>JAUSHA010000027.1 GCA_030648815.1 bacterium
TAAATCGAACTTTCTTTTCGGCGCAAGAGCGGTATTCTTTAAGGAAGTTTATCACTCTCTGGCAATAATACTTCGGCGAATAAATGGCGCGTACCACCTTTTTATAACCCGCGACAAGTTCATGCTGATCCATTTTCGGTATAAAATCAAGTGCTCCGTCGCTGCTGTCTCCAGAACTTTCTTTTGACAGTATCCTGTTCTCTTTTTTCAGGCGGTTGTAAAGTCTTGTTCCCTTAAACGGCGTGAGAATTCCGACCATGGCTATGGCTATGCCGCTATTCTGGATAAATTTGATTTGCCTCTCAAAGATTGACGGGCCGTCGCTGTCAAAACCGACAATAAACCCTCCCTGGACATTCATGCCCTTTCTTTGAATTTTTTTCACGCAGGACGTTAAATCCCTATTTTTATTCTGGAGCTTGCCGCACTCGGCCAAGCTATCTTCGTTCGGAGTTTCTATGCCCAGAAAGACATTGCCAAAGCCGGCTTTAGCCATCAAATCCATCAGATCTTCGTCGTCGGCCAAGTTGATTGACGCCTGCGTAGCAAATACCAAAGGACATTTTTTTTCCCTCCGCCACTCAATTATGGAAGGAAGAATCTCTTTCTTTAATTCTCCTTTGTTGCCGATAAGATTGTCGTCCACAAAGAACACTTTCTCTCTCCACCCTATATTATACAAAGCATCAAGTTCTTGCAAGACCTGTCCCCTGCTCTTGATCCTGGGAACTCTGCCGAAAAGCGAGGTAACATCGCAAAAATCGCAATTAAAGGGACACCCCCGGGAATATTGAATACTCAAAGAGTCATATTTTTTTACATCAATCAACTCCCAGGAAGGAATAGGAGTTTTTGCAAGATCCGCCTTTTCAGTGCTTTGGTATATATGTTTGGGAAGCCCTTGTTTGATATCTTGTAAAAATAACGACAGGGTAATTTCGGCCTCGCCAAGCACGAGATGGTCTACATCATTAAAATCTTCTTGGTGAGAAGTAAAAAGAGGTCCGCCGGCAACGATTTTTCTGCCTATTTTCCGGCATCTTTGGATAATTTCTCTCACTGAAGATTTTTGAACAATCAGCGCGGAAATAAAAACATAATCTGCCCATTTAAGATCTTCGTCTTTTAAATCATCGGTATTCATGTCAACCGCTTTTTTCTCCCACTCAACGGGAAGCATGGCGGCTACCGTAAGAAGTCCCAGTGGCGGGAGAGATGCTTTCTTGCCGACGAATCTTAAGGCGTACTTAAAACTCCAAAGCATTTCAGGGTATTTCGGATAGACCAGAAGTATTTTCATGATCGATTAAAATTAAATCTTCTTTATCTGCAAGGAGTCCAACTCTACGGGAGTATCACGGCCGAACATATTAACCAGCACTTTTACCTTGCCTCTTTCTTGGTCAATTTCGGAAACTTTGCCGTCGAAATCTTTAAACGGGCCGTCGGTAATTTTTACGGCATCCCCGATCTGAACGTCAATCTTATACTGCGGAACATCAACGCCCATTTTCTTTTTCAAAATCTCTATTTCTTCCGAAGATACCGGCACCGGCGTAGTTCCGGCTCCCACAAATCCGGTAACATTGGGGGTATTTCTAACGACATACCAACTGTCGTCAGTAACTATCATTTCAACTAAAACATATCCCGGATATATCTTTTCTTCGGTAACTTTTCTTTTACCTTCTTTAATCTTAATCTTTTTCTCCTTGGGAACGATGACGTTGAAAATCTTATCCTCCATGCCCAAAGACTCAACTCTTTGTTTAAGGGCATTGGCAACGGCATCTTCGTATCCGGAATAAGTATGAATAACGTACCAATTTTTTTCTTGTTCTACTTGCTGTTTTGGCATAGCGCTATTTTAAAATAAATTGATTAAGTGCGGTTGTAAAAAGAAAATCAATCCCCCCCAAAAATACGGCTACGACGGTAGAGATTCCGACAACGATTAAAGTATATCTAACAGTCCGGTCTTTTGTGGGCCAGTTGATCTTTTGAATTTCCATTTTAACTTCTTTTAAAAAGGTAGCTACTTTCATTGTTGTCTGGTTTCAAAAACGCCCCTCGAGGGCTCATCTCTATATTACCAAATCCAGTAAATTTGTCAAATTGGTCAAGCTAGCCCGATTTTCTGGGAGTCGGACTTCCTCTCAAATTTGAGTGGAAGTCCGACTCCCCAATATCCGTCTATCCGGCGGTTTCGATGGAATCTATGTAATAACTGCCGAGGATTTTGGTGAGGGTAATTATTTCAATAAAATTGCCGACTTTGACGTTAAATCTGTAACTGTCGGCGACCAATTTATCAACTTTTAAAATTTCGTAATATTTGACACTGTCTTCTAAAGTAAATTCTCCCTTGATTTTTTGCTCCATGGCTCTCTCCGTTAAGAAAATATCAGCCCTTGTTTCCAAAAATCTCCTTAAAACTTCTTGAGCTGAATTACGCTCTATTTTTTCTTCCAAGGCCGGCAATTGTTTCTTTTCCAGACGGTTATATTGCCAGCCCAAAACGGCTATCCCCAGGATAGACGCAACTAAAGCAACGGACATCGCTTTTAAAACTCCTTTTTTATCTAATGATTCGGGCATATCGTAAATTATATAAAAACAGGTGCTTACTGCGTTAAACAAGCGCCGTCACTACAACCATTGGGACAAGTTTCCCATTCGCCGCTCAAGTTTATGTCCCCCTTACTACTGGTAATGATAGCTACGGGCTTATAATCGCTCCCCGTACAATAATATTCAAAAACGTCCTTGTTATTACAATAATCTGTCTTCGATTCTGTTAATACGCCGGCTGTAGCCACTACAACTCCTTTTTTATATAAATTAAAACCGCCGTCAGAATCGGTACAGGTAACGGAAACGCTCGCAGGAGCTGATGAATCAGAAGAAGATTTTTTCGATGTCGATACCGGAGCAGGAGCCAATTCCAGAATTGATTTATTCGTTTGTGAATTAATGACCGGCCTTGTTTCGCTAATTTCGTCTTTTTCAATAAAT
>JAUSHA010000030.1 GCA_030648815.1 bacterium
TTCTCCGAACAATTTAAAAGGCGTCCGCCGAAGCGAACGCCTTTATTATATTAATAAAGAGCTACTAATTCTTCTATCGTAGTAGCTATTTTTGTTTTTTCCCTCGAACTAATAGTGTCGTCGCGTAAACGAGGCAGTAACGCAAGGACACATTCCTTTATGATAGCTCTCCGATTAGGAAGACCAATCTTAGATAGACTTTCTTTAAGTGGCGAAAAATCACCAACCGTCGGAACACATTCCATAATCATTATTATGACTTGCGCTCTTAATAATGGGTCGTCTTCTGCCTTATCTATTATTTGACACATCTTCTGAATAAAACCAATCATGGTAGCTTCATATTCTTCCCGCAGAGCCTTATTCGCATTTGACATCTTTGCGCCTCCTGTTTTATTTTCAGTGGACTATCGCTATGGAGGTACGTTAGCGGATTGATTTTGGAAAGTCAATGGACTAAGATAAAGCTGATATGACCAAAAGAGCCAGAACCGCCATTTTTATTCTTTTTGTTTTTTTATTTATACTGGGAGCTCCCTCGGTAGTTTTTTATTCCCAAGGATACAGGGTTGATTTCAATCCGCCGGCCGGCGGAAAGAAATTAGTCCAAACGGGGGGGCTCTATTTCAAGGTTGCGCCGGACCACGTTGATGTTTATATAAACGGCAAGCTGAAAAAAGGCACTTCAATAATAACCAATGCCGCCTATATTGAAAACTTGCTCCCCAAAAACTACGACATTGAAATTAAAAAAGTCGGCTACCATCCTTGGAAAAAAACTCTTGAAGTTAAAGAAAGAGGGGTGACCGAAGCGAAAAATATCATTCTTTTTCCGGAAAATCCTCAATTTGTCATCGCAGACAAAGCTCCGCCTAAAATTACGAATTCTGCCACTTCTACTGATAAGAGAAAAAAGGCCTACTCAAACGAATACGAAATCAGCGTGGCATTTTTGGAAAAAAATACGCCTGTTGATAAGCAGGACAAAAGAATATTTCTAACCAGATTTTCAGAGAAAATCGGCAGTATATTCTGGCTGAATGATCATTATCTGATATTCAATATCGGCAATAAAATAAAAATCTCTGAGATTGACGACAGAGACGGATTGAATATTATTGACTTGGCGGAGTTCTCCGCCCAAGGCGGATCCGCCTCTGGCGGAGAAAAACTAAAAATTATCTGGGATAAAGATGCTAAAAAACTATACGTTTTGAGTGAGGGAAATACATATCTCTTAGAAAACTTGCTGCCGTGATGTTCAAGCACCGATGTTTAACGTTTAAGGTTAAACGGTGCAACCTTAAACGTTAAACATCCGTGGATTTCGTAAATCCCTCAATTTTATCTTTAAACGATTCCCATTTTATCTCGCCGGCTCCGGCCATGTTGCAAATTTCGCGGAATTGGCAGTAACGGCATTGCCAATCTGCCGGATAGCCGGAAATTCTGTCGGGCACTACGCCGGCATCAATTTTATTTTTCGTTTCTTGAAGCGAAGCTAAAAGAGAAAGCGCTCTATCCTGGTTGTAATCCACAAAAAACTCCTTTAAGGTCAGGGTGTTTTTATTGACATACAAAAGAATGCCTTTGGGTATTTTAAAATAGTGCAAATAAAGCTGAAGCTGGTCAATATTTTCTTCTTTTGGCGCCTCAAGCTTATCAAAAATCATGCTGTTCATGCTTTTAATATCCAGAACATACAGATTTTTCCCGTCGCTGACAATTGCGTCGGACCTCCCGGAAATTATCTCCTGGGAAGGGATATTTACCTCCGAAGCTACCACGTGGATATCCCTGATGCCAAGCAAGGGCTTCATGATTAATTGGTGAATATGATCGCCGTGATCAAACAATCTTAAAACGCTGGCTTCCATTTCTTTGCGGGGCGCATTCTTAAACTTAAAAAAAAGGGACCTGGCGCATCTGCCAGCGTCCGTGATGTAAAAATGGCTCTGCTCCCTGTTCCTCTGGTTATCTAAATAAAATTTATCTATAAGTTCTTTAAGCATGGATACTGCGTCTAAGCGAAATGTTTAACGTTAAAGGTTGCACCGCTTAACCTTTAACGTTAAACATTTCGTAAGTGTTCACTACCTCTTTCTCCACTGCGGGGCTCTTCGAGCTCTCTTCAAACCAAATTTCTTCCTTTCTCTCATCCTGGAATCTCTGGTTAAAAAGCCTACCTTTTTGAGGCGTTTTCTGGAGTCCTGATTAGTAAGAACCAAGGCCCTGGATATGCCGTGCCTCACCGCTTCCGCTTGGGAATGAATTCCGCCGCCGTTAACTTTAATTAAAATCCTGAACTTATCCACGCTCATTATATTCAAGGGAGACAAAACTATTCCCTGCAACTCAAGGGTTGGAAAATAAACCTGAAACGGCTTATCGTTAACTATAATTTCTTTTTCATCGCTTACGAAAAACCTGATTCTGGCCGAGGACGTTTTCCTCCGGCCTATTGCCTGAAAATACCGCTCAAGCGATTTGGGCGATTCTTCTTTGGGCAGTGGCTTCTTGGGCAATATTTTTTTAACGGCTGGTTTGGTTATTTTTGGCATCTTATTCAAACTTTAATCTTTTAATTTGCCGGGGCCTTAATCTGTTCTTCGGCAACATGCCCAAGACTGCTTTTTTCAAAATTTCGGAGGGATTTTTCTCAAAAATTTTCTTCATGGAAACTTCTTTCAAGCCGCCGGGATATCCGGAATGGTGATAGTATTTCTTTTGATCCATTTTCTTACCGGTAATAATTATTTTTTCAACATTTTTTATAATAACATCGTCGCCGGCGTCTTTGTAAAGTAAAAATCCCGGGTTATTTTTACCGCGCAAAAGCACCGCTACCTCTGTAGCCAATCTTCCCAAAACTTTACCTGTGGCGTCGATTGTGTGTGTTTTATGTTCCATAATATTACTTAACCAATTCTATTATTGCCATTTTGGCTCCGTCGGACATCCTCGGTCCAAGCCTCATAATTCTCGTATACCCTCCGTTCCTATCTTTATACCGCGGACCGATCTCATCAACCATCTTCTTAACTAATTGAGGAGAAAGAAAGCTGGCCAAAGACCTTCTTGATTGCAGGGTATTTTGTCTGGATTTGGTTATAAGCTTTTCCGTAAGGCCGGAAATTTCCCTGGCCTTAGCTTCGGTAGTCTTAATTTTTTCATGCAAAAGCAGAGCGCTGATTAACGCCTTAAACAAAGCCTTCCTCTGATCAGTTTTCCTACTTAGTTTTCTTCCCTTTTTTTGCTTTCGCATATTTTTTCTCGGTCTTTTTTATTATGGCCTGCGGAATGGACGAAAATGTCCCGCCGATTAAAGCAAAGTGTCCTACTAAAATTTCCGAAGCCTGATTCACCGCTCCCTCAGGAGTGACTGATCCGTCTGTTTCCAGCTCTAAAACGAGGCGGTCAAAGTCCGTTCTTTCGCCGACCCTGACATTCTCTACCCTGTAGCTTACCTTTCTTATCGGAGTAAAAATAGCATCAATGGCAACCGTGCCTATTTCCAGCTTTCCCTTTTTTCGAGATTCTACGGGCTCATACCCCATGCCGTTCTCAACAAGAATTTCTATTTCAAGCTCCGATGATTTTGAAGTCAAAGTGGCGACTTCGGCATCTTTATTCATTAATTCAATTTGCGAAGGCAAATCAAAATCGGAACCTAATGCTTTCTTTTCACCCTTTACCGTCAAAGTCGCTTTCTGTGGCTCTTCGGAATGAAGCTTGAATCTTAACTGTTTTAAGTTAAGAATAATGGTAACCGTGTCCTCCAAAACTCCGGAAATTGTGGAAAATTCGTGCTGAGCTCCTTTGATTTTTACCTGAGTGATAGCGGCTCCCGGCAACGAAGAAAGTAAAACCCGGCGGAGAGAATTTCCGATGGTTACTCCGTAACCCGGCCAAAGTCCGTCTATTTCAAAAATAGCTGAATTTTCTTTTTTCTCGATAATTTTTGGCTGCGACGGTAATGGAATCATGGTTTTTGTATTTAGTATAACGTATTTAGTATTTTGTATACAAGATACCAGATACGAGATACTAGGTTATCGTGAATAATACTCAAAGATTGACGAAATTTCCGCTATCGGATTGGCTTCCGCCAATGTCGGAAGACCGATTACTTCGCCTTCCAGTTTTTCAATGTCTAATTTAAGCCAGCTTGGAACCTTGTTTTTCTTTAAATTTACCAATACATTCTCAAAGATTTTTTTTCCTCTTGACGCCGGCTTAATGTTGATTTTTTCGCCAAGCTTTAATTGGTATGAAGGAATCGTCAGAACGTGATTATTCGCCATAAAATGGCCGTGGCTTATATACTGCCTTGCCTGATCGTGCGAAGACGCAAAGCCCAATCTGAAAATCGCATTATCCAGGCGCATCTCTAATTTTTGAATAAGCAAAACTGCGGTATCGGAAACTTTGCTTTTTTTGCTTAAAACATCTTTAACGTAATTCTCAAACTGGCGCTCGCCTAAATTATACCAGTTTTTCAAATTTTGTTTTTCTCTTAATTCTTTTCCGAATTCCGAAACCGCCTGACGCCGTCTTTTCCTTTTCGGTCCGGGCGGATAAGTCCTTCTAACTGCGGCGCATTTAGGCGAAAGGCACCTCTCTCCCTTGAGAAACAACTTCTGGCCAGCCCGGCGACAAATTGTGCAATTATCGTTTTTCATTTTTTTATACTCGGCGCACCTTGCGGGCGCGAGGACCGTCATGCGGCACTGGAGTCACGTCGGTGATAGAAACGATCTCTATCCCTTTTGCGGCAAATGATCTCACGGCCGACTCTCTACCGCCTCCGACGCCTTTTATTAAAACTGCTAATTTTTGTATTCCCAATTTTTGAATTGTTTGAAAAATAACTTCAGCTATCTTAGAAGCGGCGAATGGCGTTGCTTTCTTTGTGCCCTTAAAGCCGATTGATCCGGCCGATGCCCAAGTCAAAACATTGCCGTTAATATCGGTGAGCGTAATGATGGTATTGTTATAAGAAGAAGAAACGTAAACCTTGCCCTCTTTTATTCTTCCGATAGGGGCTTCTGTTTTTTCTTCTTTTTTCGCAGGAGCTGCGGCTCCTCCGCTCTTTAACAATTCCTCTTCTGTTTGTTTTATAACTTTTTTCTTACCCATGAAAATTAATTAAATTATGTTACTTCGGATGCTGGTTTTCTGCCCGATCCTACTGTCTTTCTGACATTGCCTCTTACGGTTCTGGTATTTGTTTTGGTCCTCTGGCCCCTCACCGGCAATCCCTTAATGTGCCTCAAGCCTCTCCATGAGCCGATATCTTTTAATCTCTTTATAGACATCATTTTTTCCCGGCGCAAGTCTCCCTCAATCTTATAGTTCTTTTCAATGAAATCCTTTAATCTGCCGACTTCTTCCGGCGTCAGTTTAGAAGCTTTGGTCCGGGGATCAATTTGCGTTTGAGTTAAAATTATCTTGCTCAAAGAACGGCCTATGCCGTGGATATAAGTTAAAGATATTTCTATTTGTTTGTTGTCCGGTATGATTATACCTGCAATTCTTGGCATATTATATTATGACCCTTGCCTTTGTTTATGTTTCGGATTCTTGCAAATGACATAAACGCGCCCTGTCCGGCGCACTATTTTACAATCTTTACAAATAATTTTTACCGATGGTTGAACTTTCATAAAAAAAATTTACTTGCCCCGATAAACGATTCTTCCTCTTTTTTCGTCATAAGGACTCATCTCCACCTGAACCCTATCGCCCGGTAAAATCTTAATCCGGTACATTCTAAGCTTCCCCGCCAAATGAGCGAGTACCTCTCCCCCATCATCAAGCAGCACTTTAAAATGAGTGCTGGGAAGAGCCTCTAAAACTCTGCCGGTTTTTCTTAAAATCTTCTTATTTGGATTTTCCATTTAACAAGTATGAATGATATCAAAGTTAATAAAATTAGTCAAGTCGGTCAAGGTGCAAGACGACTTCAATGCTCCTTAAATCGCTTGGCGACAATTTTACCCAAAACGGCCAGAACTCGACTTTAGCTTTTTCAATCTGGGAAAATCCCTTAAGTATACTCTCAATTTCTCCGATATTTTTATTTTTAACCATCTCTTTTATCGCCATGGCTTCGGGCGCAGTATGGCTTTGCGCAGACATGGCAAGCCGTAAGGCAAGTTCATTTTTTTCCGGATGCGTAGCTTCCAGCGAATAATCCGTTTTAACCGAGTCTTCTATTAATTTTTCTCCTGCGGGCAGTTTTTGCGTAATATAATTTCTGGAAAATTCCGCCAGTTGCTGCTCTTTAAAGACTATGGCGCCCGACTTTGACTTAGCTTGCGCGGAAAAATTATCCAATTCCTGATTCAGCTCAGCTGACGCCTTAAAATCATCGGCCTTAATGGAAATAGCTTCTTGGACCAATACATAATTTCCGGAAGAAATTAAATCCCTTAGAGCCAAATCGCTTTCCGATCTGGCAATTTTAGTCAGGGTATTTTTGGCATTATCCAAATCTTCTTGGGTGGCATAAAATACTTCTTTTTTCTCTCCGCCGGTCATGGGATTGGAAGACTTGCCGTAAAAAGCCGTGTATTTAGAAGTGCCGACAAATCCCGGAATGGAAAAAGTTGAAGGATCAATATTATAATCTTCGCCCGACTGATCCGCTATAACCTCAATATCAATAAATCCGGCCGCAAGTTTTCCGCCCTCATAATAACCGCCGGGAATTACCACTCTTTCCTTTGTCCTGAATAACTTGCCCTCGTTTGATATGAAACGAGTAGTGGCCACCAGGGTTTGAGCAACCGTTGAATAGTTGTTATATACCCTCATTATGCCGCGAGCTTTAGTCGCTTTAAGTTTTTTGCCATGAGCCGTAAAATTTTGCGAAACTTCTTTCTCTGCTTCTAAAACTTCCCCCTGAATAAAATTACCCGCCTTCTTGGCCTGGCCCACAGTTAAGGTTGTCATCTCCTCTGTATTATTTTTTCTCGGCCAAATATCTATTTTCGTCTTAGGCGGTATAAAAAAATAGCTTGAAGCCGCAGCCACCAATATGCATGATGCGATCAAGACAGAAATTATTCTTTTATTTTTTGACTGCTCTAAAACAGCCGTCTTAACGGATTTTACAACAGCAATTACGGCATCTTCGCTCTTTCTTTCTATCTTCCGCGATGGTTTAACGTCCAAAAATTTCTTAACCATGAATAAATAAAACTAAATTAGTAAATTGAAGACTATTCACGCAGCCGGTCTTATCAACAACATCCTTAAAATCCTTAGGATAAACAAACTTTACCTTCCCGCCGCCATCTGTAATTAATTCTTCAATTTCCGGCAACTGGCTACCTCCGCCGAAAATAAAGAAAGCGGAGGGAATTAATCCCTTTATGGTTTTAAGTTTTAATTTTAAGGCGGCTATCCATTCCCGAGCGGGGAAACTTAAAATTTCCTTAGTCCTGCCCCTGGTATCATCAGCTAAAGCGCCGAAGGAATACTTTTCTTTGAAAAATCTTGCTTCAACCGGAGGCATCCCCAAGGTTTGCGAAATAGCCCTTGAAAAATCTTTGCCGCCCAAGGCGATTTCATCAATAATTTCTATATTATTATTTCCGATCAGGCATATTTGGGTTACTTCCCCGCCGATATCAATAAAAATTCCGTCGGCGATGCCCAAGGCCCCTAAATTTTTGATCGGGCTGACTATTCGCGCTTTATCAAAATTTTTCAAATAACCCCGGGGCAAAAAACCGGCTAAAACCTTAAATTCCAGATTTCTCCCGCTGTGTCCAAGAATACCCGAAACTTCATAACCGTCAATTTTGATTTCTAAAATTTTTCTGTCAACAAACTTAATATCTTGAGGCATTATTCCGTAATCTTGAGCAAATGACCCTGCCATTTCTTTTTCAATTTCTATCAGCGCAGCTTCAGTGATGTTTTTGGCCTCATCTTTGGCAATGATTTTCCCAAAATTCTTACGGCTGAAATCAGCTTTCCCTACTCTGCTTTTCAAAATACTTGGAGCCAAACTTAACAGCAATTCCTTAGGTGATTTCCCGGCCAATCTCATCGCCTCCTCTTTTGTTTTCAATATAATCTTATCATGATCAAACGGCTTTAATTCGTCAAAATACTCTACGGCAGAGCTCAAGATATTATACTGGTGATCCATCTTTTCAAAAACAACGGCCTTTACGGCTTCCGTCCCTATGTCTAAAGCTAATGAACACTCTTGCTTATTGTATTGTACACCAAATATCATAATTATTCTAAGATAGCGCGGAGACGGCGGATGCCGGCGCCCGAAGATTCCTCTTTAGTAATTTTAAAATGCCCCAACTCGCCGGTTCTTTGAATGTGAGGCCCGCCGCAAAGTTCAATACTGAAATCGCCAATTTTATAAACTTTGACAACTTCGCCGTATTTGGCCGGGTCAAAAGAAACCTTGGCGATTTTAAGCGCCTCGCCTTTGGGCATCTCCAGCATTTCAACCGCTATGTCTTCTTTAATTTTTTGATTTACCAAATTCTCTATTTTTTTAATCTGCTCCTCATTCAATCTTTCAGAATAATTAAAATCAAATCTTAATCTCTCTGCCGTTATGTTGCTCCCCTTTTGATAAATCTCCGGTCCTAAAATTTGCCTCAAGGCGGCTAATAACAAATGATTCGCCGTGTGATACTTTACGGTTTTCTCTCCCGTATCGGCTAATCCCCCTTTAAATTTCTTCTCCGCCCCGGCCCGCGAAATTTCCTGATGCTCTTTAAATTTTTTATTAAATTCTTCTACGTCAATCTTAATTCCTTTTTCCTTGGCAAGCTCGAGCGTCAACTCTATGGGAAAACCGTATGTTGTATATAATTCAAAGGCGTCCAATCCCTTGCTAAACTGTTTCAAACCCTCATCTAAGGTTTTTTCAAACTTTTCTTCTTCTTTTTGAATAACGGTTAAAATATCCGCTTCGCTTAATTTTAATTCCGGATAAACATCTTGATAAATTTCCACAACCTTCCCCGCCAAACCAATAAGGCCGTGCTTGGCTAAGCCAAGCACATTCCCGTACCTGATGGCTCTCCTTAAAATCCTTCTCAAGATGTATCCCCTTTCAACATTGGAAGGCAGAATGCCTTCGGAAATTAAAAAAACCGCAGCTTTAATATGATCTGCCACAATCCTCTCCGCTTTTAAATTTCCATAGGTGGCACCTATGGATTTTAGCGATTCGAATAAATCTGTTTCAAAAATATTAGATTTCCCCTGCGAAACCATCGCCAGTCTTTCAAGGCCCATGCCCGTATCAACTCCGAAAGTTTCCAGCTTAGTCAAACTCTTATCCTTATGGCGATAATGCTGATTAAAAACAATGTTCCAAATTTCAATCCCCTGCCTGTCCGGCAGGCAGGCTTGTGAATAAATTTCCGTAGTCGGGCCGCAAGGGCCCTCTTCACCGGTCGGACCCCAAAAGTTGTCTTCCCTCCCGCAAAACTTCAAAGTTCCCTTCTTCTCTGAAAAACCCAGGCCTTCCCAAATCTCGGCAGACTCTTCATCTTTAGGCACGTCATTGTCTCCGGCAAAAACCGTGACATAATCTATTTTTATATTTATTGAATTTAAAAATTCTTTAGCCAGTTTTATCGCTTCTTCTTTGCCGTATCCGCCGAAGCTGAAATTACCCAGCATCTCAAAAAAAGTCAGATGTCTTTCATCTCCCACTTCTTCGATATCCGATGTCCTGAAACATTTTTGGCAGGAAGCGACATTATTACCATAAGGAGATTTTTCTCCCAAAAAATACGGTTTAAACTGCTGCATGCCGGCCGTGGTAAAAAGCACGCTCGGGTCTGACGGCAAAAGAGAAGACGAGGGCACAATCTTGTGCCCCTCTCCGCCCGAGGCGGATCCGCCTTTGGCGGAGAAAAACTTCAAAAATTCTTCTCTGATTTTGCTGGAGTCCATGATTCAATGATATCAAAAGCGACCACTTTTGGAAAGTACGAAGCAATTAAAGATTTACGAAATCCTCTCAAATTTGAGTGGATTTCGTAAATCAGCAGATTAAA
>JAUSHA010000040.1 GCA_030648815.1 bacterium
AAAAAAGTAAAACATAGAAAATGGAGAAAGGGGATTGTCAGGTCGGCGATTGAAAATCGCGGAACCGAATTAGCTTTCGGCAGTTTTGGCTTAAAGTCATTGGAAACGAAATGGATCACAGCCAGACAGATTGAAGCGGCCAGAAAGACCATATTGAGATACCTGAAAAAAGGCGGTAAATTTTGGATAAGAATTTTTCCGGATAAGCCCGTTACTAAAAAAGGAACGGAAGTTCCTATGGGAGGAGGTAAAGGCGGAGTTGACCATTATGCTTTTCCGGTGAGACCGGGCAGGGTTATGTTTGAATTAGAGGGCGTAAAAGAAGAAATTGCCAAAGAGGCTTTTGATATGGCGTCTGATAAATTACCGGTTAAAACTAAATTCATCAAACGATAATTATGAAAATCAGCGAATTAAAACAAAAACCGGCGGAAGAATTAAAGAAATTGCTTCAGGACAACCGCGAAAACTTGAGACAGTTGAAATTTGACTTATCTTCTGGTAAGGTTAAGAACGTCAGAGAAATTAGAAAAATTAAAAAAGATATCGCCCGCATACTAACCCGCCTTCGCCAAGAGGCTCCGGCGGGCAAGCATGCCAAATAAAGCTTATGCCGAAAAAACAACTCACAGGTATAATTGTTTCCAATAAAATGCAGAAAACCGTCGTTGTGGCGGTAGAGAGCATCAAAAAGCACCCCAAGTACTTGAAGACTTTTAAGATGCACAAGAAATACAAGGCTCATACCGACGAGCTATTTCAGGCCGGCGAGAAGGTTATTATTGAAGAATGTAATCCGATAAGCAAGGATAAAAAATGGAAAGTCATTAAGAAAATATGATCCAACTTAGAACAATGTTAAATGTGGCGGATAATACCGGCGCCAAAATCATTCAGTGCTTCCATATTATGGTCGGTTTTCATCATAAGTCAGGCCAGATCGGCGATATCATCGTCGGGGTAGTAAAGGAGGCCGAGCCCAGGAGAATCGTTAAAAAGCACGAGGTAGTCAGGGCGGTTATCGTCAGACAAAGAAAGGCCTTAAGGAGAAAAGACGGTTCATACATCCGTTTTGACGACAATGCGTGCGTGATTTTGGAGGCAAAAACAAAAGAACCGAAGGGTGGAAGAATTTCCGGTCCCATACCGAAAGAAATCAGAGAAAGGGGTTTTGAAAAAATAGCCGCTTTGGCCGAAGAAATTATATGAAGATACACAAGGGTGATCAAGTATTAATAACGTCAGGAAAAGATCGGGGGAAAACCGGCAAGGTTTTAAGTGCGCTTCCCGGTGAAAGCAAATTATTGCTGGAAGGTTTGAATTTAATGAAAAAACACGCCAAACCGAAAAAGCAGGGAGAAAAGGGCCAGATGGTTGAGGTGCCGGCTCCCTTGTCTGTTTCTAATGTAAAATTGATTTGTCCAAAGTGTGGAAAACCGGCAAGGATCGGTTATAAAATAATTGAAAAGAAGAAATATAGAATTTGCAAAAAATGTAATTCAGAGATTTAATGTTATGTTGAAATTAAAAGATAAATATCAAAAAGAAGCAATACCGCAGATGATGGAAAAATTCGGCTATAAAAGCACGATGGCTGTGCCGCGTCTTAAAAAAGCAGTTGTTAATACCGGTTTCGGAAAAGAAGCGGTGGCAAAAACGGGAGACGAACTGAAGAAGCTCCAGGCCAATGCCGTTGATTCCCTCACGATGATTTGCGGACAAAAAGCCGTTTTGACTCACGCTAAAAAAGCTATTTCCACTTTTAAATTAAGGCAAGGCCTTGCCATAGGGGCTATGGTCACCATGAGGGGCAAAAGAATGTATGATTTTCTTGAAAGAGTGGTTAATATGGTCTTGCCCAGGTCGCGCGATTTCAGGGGAATTGATTCCAAGTCCATAGACGCGCGGGGAAATTTAACTTTCGCCATCAAGGAACATATCGCTTTTCCGGAAATTTCCCAGGAGAAATCAAGACAGATTTTCAGTTTGGAGATCACCGTGGTTACCGGCGCGAAGAATAAAGAGGAAGGATTGACCTTATTAAAATTAATAGGATTCCCGATAAAAGTTTAAATTATTTTATGGCAACAGAGGCGCAGATAGCAAAATCAAAGAAAAAACCTAAATATACAAGCAGAATAACCCGCCGTTGTTTTCGTTGCGGCAGGAAGAGGGCATATATGAGGAAGTTCGGATTATGCAGGATTTGTTTCAGAGAAATGGCAAACAAAGGTCTCATTCCGGGCATTAAAAAATCAAGCTGGTAAATATATGACAGACCCAATAGCCGACATGTTTAACAGAATAAGAAACGCCCAAATGGCCGCCAAGCCGGAGGTTTCGGTTCCTTTTTCAAATATCAAGTTCAGTATTGCCCAGATTTTGGAGAAAAATAAATTTGTTGATAAGGTTGAAAAAAAGGGAAGAAAGGTTGATAAGTTTATTGACATCACTCTCAAATATGACGATAAGGCGCCGGTAATCTCCGGGATTAAAAAGTTTTCTAAGCCCGGTCAGAGGATTTATGTCTCTTTTGAAAAAATCAAACAGGTTAGGGGAGGTTATGGCATAGCGATAATATCCACGCCCAAAGGGTTGATGACCAACAGGGAGGCGAGAAAACAAAAGTTAGGAGGAGAATTAATTTGTGAAGTATGGTAATGTTTAACGTTAAAGGTTGCGCCGTTAACCTTTAACGTTAAACATTACGTTAAATTACAAACCATTATGAGTCGTATAGGCAAAAAACCAATTTTAATACCCCAAGGCGTTGAAGTTAAGATAGATGGCCGGAAGGTATCGGTAAAGGGGCCCAAGGGCGAAATCTCTAAAGAGTTTCGACCCGAAGTTAGTATTACCGTAAAAGATAATAATATTACGGTGGGAGCTAATGGGGAAACCAAAATGGCGAAATCTCTTTGGGGTCTCACCAGAGCTTTAATTTTTAACATGGTCAATGGCGTTGTGGCGGGTTACGAGAAAAAATTAGAGATAGAGGGAGTGGGATTCAGAGCCAATATTGAAGGAGATCAATTAGTTTTAAATATTGGTTTTTCGCATCCCGTAAAAATAAAGACGCCCGATGGCATTAAATTTTTAGTTGAGAAAAACGTCATTACCATCTCCGGAATAGATAAGGGATCGGTCGGCCAAATAGCGGCAAAAATAAGAGACGCCAGGCCTCCCGAACCCTATAAGGGCAAGGGAATAAGATATGCCGGAGAACAGATCAGAAGAAAATTAGGCAAAAAAGCGGTAGCCACCTCCAAGTAAATTTTCAATTTTTAATTATCAATTTTCAAAATATTATGTCGATAAAACAAGAAAAACGAGACAGGCGCCACAGAAGAATAAGGGCTAAAATACAAGGTACGGCCGACAGACCGCGGCTTTTCGTTTTTCGATCGGCAAAGCATATTTATGCCCAACTGATTGACGACGACAAAGGAAAAATTATTGCTTCAGCCCAAGATTTAAAAGTTTCCGCAGGAAAGAAAAAAACAAAAACGGATAAAGCCAAAGAGGTCGGAAAATTAATTGCCCAAAAAGCCGTTGAGAAAAAAGTAGAGAAAGTCGTATTTGACCGCGGCGGTTATAAATATCACGGCAGAGTCAAATCATTGGCTGAAGGCGCCAGAGAAGGCGGTTTGAAATTTTAAATAAAAAATTATGTTTAAAAGAGAAATAAGAAAAGATTTTAGAGAAAAGCCAAAGGACGAATTTGAATCCAAGCTTTTGGATTTGGCCAGAGTTTCCCACACAAGGGCCGGAGGCAAAAAAATGAGATTCAGGGCGGTGATCATCACCGGCAATAAACTGGGTAAGGTTGGTTTAGGCATAGCCAAGGGCGCCGATGTCCAGTTGGCCGTGGAGAAAGCTACCCGCTTGTCTAAGAAATACTTAATCAATGTTCCGATTGTTGAGGAAACAATTCCGCATGAAACCTACGCTAAGTTCGGAGCGGCCAAAATTCTTTTAAGACCGCAGAGAAAGGGCAGAGGCGTGGTGGCGGGAGGCACGGTCAGGGTGGTCTGCGCTTTGGCCGGGATAAAAAATATCTCCTCTAAGATTTTGGGAAGCACCGGAAACAAAATTAACAATGCCAAAGCGACGATGCTGGCATTAAAGAAATTAAAATATGCAAATTCACGAGCTTAAACCAATTCATAAGAATAAATCTCGAAAACGCGTTGGCCGTGGCGGCAAGCGTGGCACTTATTCCGGCAAGGGGATGAAAGGACAAAACTCCCGATCGGGCAGGAAGTTTATGCCGGCTATCAGGGTGCTGATTAAGAGGTATCCTAAGTTGAGAGGATACAGATTTTTAGCTCAAAGCTTGGATACCCGGGTTGTCAATCTTGATATCTTGGAGAAAAGTTTTGAATCAGGGCAAACGGTTAATCCTCAATTATTGCTGGAAAAGAAAATAATTCGCAGAATAAAAGGAAGAACGCCCAAGGTTAAGATTTTAGGCGACGGGAAAATAACCAAATCTTTGACATTTGAAAATTGTTTGGTTACCAAGCAAGCTAAAGAAAAAATAGAAGCTGCCGGCGGCAGCGTGAAAAATAATGGATTGGTTAAATAGGGTAATTCAAATTTTTAAAATTCGCGAACTCCGAAACAAGATATTATTTGTTTTGGCAGTTTTTGTTATTTTCAGGCTGATGGCGAATATACCGATACCCGGCATAGATATTGAGAATTTAAAATCATTTTTTGCGCAGTTTCAGGTTTTCGGAGTTCTTAATGCTTTTACCGGCGGAGCTTTGGATAATCTTTCAATCATCATGTTAGGCTTGGGGCCGTATATCACCTCAACTATTATTTTACAATTGTTGACCATGATTTTTCCTCAATTGGAGCGGATTTATAAAGAAGAAGGCGAGCAGGGACGCCAGAAATTCAATCAGTACGGCAGAATTTTAACGGTTCCCCTGGCCATGCTGCAGGGTTTTGCCATGCTGAATTTACTTCAAAGACAGGGAGCCATAGGCGCCATTACTCCCGAAGTGATGTTGAGCTCAATCATTGCGGTATCGGCCGGCTGTCTTTTATTAATGTGGCTGGGAGAATTAATCACCGAAAAGGGCATTGGCAACGGAGTGTCTTTGCTGATTTTTGCCGGCATCGTGGCCGATGTGCCTAATAGCATCAGGCAGATTGTTTTTCAGTGGGATCCGTCTCAATTACCGGCTTTCTTGCTGTTTTTTGCCATGTCTTTATTGATTATCGCCGGAGTGGTTTTGGTCAATGAGGCCCGCAGGAATATTCCGGTTTCTTATGCTAAAAGAGTCAGGGGTGGCAAGATGTATGGAGGAGTTTCCACCTATCTGCCTCTGAATATCAATCCGGCGGGAGTTATTCCGATCATTTTTGCTTTATCAATTATGCTTTTCCCGGGGATGATTGCTAATTTTCTTTCGGGAGCGGGGGGAGCCGTGGGGAATATCGCCCAAAGCATCGGAGCTTTCTTTGAAAATCCCTGGACTTACGGTGCGTCGTATTTTGTTTTAGTCTGTCTTTTCACTTATTTTTATACGGCAGTTACTTTTGATCCCAAGGGAATTTCTTCCAACCTTCAGAAAATGGGCGGGTTTATCCCGGGCATCAGGCCGGGCCAGCCTACGGCAAGTTTTCTGTATTATATTTTAAACCGAATTTTGTTGATCGGCGCTTTGTTTCTGGGGGGAATCGCCGTTATGCCTTCAATTATTCAGGGAGTAACGGGAATCACCGCTTTCCAATTCTTGGTCGGCGGCACATCTTTAATGATCGTGGTTTCCGTGGTCTTGGAAACTATGCGCCAAATCCGTTCCCAGCTTCAAATGCGCGAGTACGACACTTTTTAAATATGAAAAAATCATCAATCATTATCATTATGGGAGGCCCCGGAGCAGGCAAGGGAACTCAAGCCGAGCTTTTGGACGAGAAATTAAAATCTTATTATTTCGAAACGAGTAAAATTATCGAGGCTCATGTCATGAATGCGAAAAAGGGAGATCATGAAGTTGTTAATGGAAAGAAATTTGACTTAATAAAAGAGAGAGAGAATTGGTCAAGCGGGATATTGAATACGCCGGAATTGGTTGCTTTTTGGGTGAAAGAAAAAATAAAAGAACTGGCAGAAGAAGGAAGAGATATAATTTTTGCCGGATCACCCAGAACCCTGCCCGAAGGGAAAGAGATCATCCCATTTTTAGAAAAATTATATGGAGCAAAAAGCATCAAAGTGGTGCTTATTGATATTAGCCCGGAAGAAACTATCAAACGCAATTCTCGCAGAAGGATCTGCCAGCTGATGCGCCATCCCATTCTTTCCACTGAAAAAGAATTTCTCGGTCTTAAGAGTTGCCCCCTCGACGGTTCAAAATTAGTGAGAAGAGCCGGGTTAGACGATATAGAAACCATTAAGGTCAGGTTAAAAGAATATAAGGAGAGAACTTATCCGTTAATGAAATATTTTGACGGGCAAGGCTTAAAAGTAAAAAAGATTAACGGGGAGCAGTCGGTTGAGAAAGTTCACGAAGACATCTTAAAAGCGATCAATTGAAGGATTTACGAAATCCTCTCAAATTTGAGTGGATTTCGTAAATCCTTCAATTCGTCATCATGATCACCATCAAAACTTCGGAAGAAATAAAAATAATGGCTGAAGGCGGCAAGATTCTGGCCCGTATTATGAAAGAGCTGGAAGGGCAGGTGAGGCCGGGAATTACCACCAGAGAGTTAGACAAGGCCGCAGAGGGCCTTGTTTTGTCATCCGGCGCCAAGTGTTCCTTTAAGGGTTATCATGGGTATCCTGCTTGCTTATGCACTTCAGTAAACGAGGAAGTCGTTCATGCCATTCCTTCGGATAGAGTTTTAAAAGAAGGCGATATTATTTCCCTTGATCTCGGCGTTTTTTATAATGGCTATCACTCCGATATGGCCATCACTGTGCCGGTGGGGAAGATAAGCCCTGAAGCCCAGAAATTGATTAAGGTTACCAAGGAATCGCTGGAAATCGGCATTAAAGAAGCCATGGTTGGCAGGACTTTTGGCGACATTGGCAGCGCCATCCAGAAGTATGTTGAATCTCATGGTTTTAACGTCGTCAGAGACCTCTGCGGCCACGGTATTGGCAAAGACCTCCATGAGGACCCCGAGATTCTAAATTACGGCAAACCGGGCGTTGGTCCCAAAATTAAAGAGGGCATGGTTTTCTGTTTAGAGCCTATGGTCACGGCCGGCGACTGGCGCATCAAAAAATCCCAAGACGGCCAAGGTTTCGTCACCGCCGACGGCTCTCTCTCCGCCCACTTTGAGCACACCATCGCCGTAACAAAAAACGGC
>JAUSHA010000044.1 GCA_030648815.1 bacterium
GGCCTTCTGGCCAGCGTGGTTTTAGTTTCCATGGCAGGCATTCGGGAAAAAGCCAAAATCACCAAAACTCTGGAGTTCAGCCAGTCGCTTCAGCGTAATCTGGGGGCTTACGCCGTAGGAATATGGAGTTTTGATGATCAAACTAATCCAACTAAAGACAGCTCCGGCTACAATAATCACGGCACTCTTGTGAACGGACCAACTTTTGACTCCAATACCCCTCACTCAATAGCCGGAACAGGAACCGGCAAATACGCCTTAAGGTTTGACGGAAACAATGATTATGTGGACGCCGGTAGCAACATCCTTTTTAATTTTGCCAACGCTCCATTAGTTGTTGAGGCATGGATAAAACCTAATGCAGTCGGAACAGGAACAATAGTCAGTAAAAATTGCGGGGCTTTTGCTCCTAGGTGGATTTTTGATTTGAATTCCGCCAATAAATTGAGGCTTTATAGCGGAAACATTATTCCAGATGAGGTATTTTCTACTAACGCTGTGTCAGCCGGAGTTTGGTCGCACGTTGCTGTAATTTGGGACGGTTCAACAGTCGCTTTTTATATTAATGGCATATTGGACAGAAAAACAAGCCGAACCGGTACCCAGGATGCTTCTTGTAATAATCCTTTTTCAATTGGTGGAAGAATTTGGGGGACAAGCTACAATACTCTCAACGGCCTGATTGACGAGGTGCGCATTTACGAAAAGGCCCTGACGCTGGGTGAAATTCAAAAACACTATACTGAAGGACTGGAAGGGCATCAAGATTTAGCGTTAAGATAATAATATGGACTTTTATTTTAATTTAAAAGAAGCAGGGATTTATCGGGCTTTGCGGTGGGCTTGGGTGTTTGGGCTGGCAAAAATTTTCCAAAAAATATATTTGGTTTTTTTTGTTTTATTATTTTTACTTTTTTTATACGGTCAAAAATTTAACTCCGTTTTATCGGGTTTAGTGGCAATCTCGCTTTCTTTATTTATCAGCCAAGCCTTGATAATAACCTTTTTCAACCAAAAGTTAAAAAATCCTAAGATTAAAAATCAGAATAACTTGGCCGAATTTTTAGATTACGAAACAGCTAAGGCCGTTAATGCCGCTGATAAATTCGCCAAGTCGGCCAAACTGCCTCTGACAAATTCCACAGTTCTGTTTTATTTTCTTCTTAAGGGGGCACCCGACCTGGATTTCGTTTTTTACAGAGACCTTCTGGATATGAACGGGATCAAGTCTGCGCTTAAAAATAAGATTCAGGAATATCGCGAGACCGGCGAAAAGGGCATCGGCTATACGCAAGATTATCAGGACGCTATTTCGGAATCTTTGAAGATTTCCAAGAAAAGAAATCACGAACAGATTTTTACGGGAGATGTTTTGACGGCATTGGCGGCGCACGATCCCTTTTTCAAGAAAATATTAATAGAGGCCGGTTTAAAAAAGGAGGACATAGAGAACTTAACTTGGTGGCAGGAGTCTTTTAAAAATAAGGTTAAAGAAAGCAAAAAGTGGTGGGAATATAAAAATTTAATGAAAATTGGAACTTTAGCCAAGGAGTGGACTTCGGGATACACCCTGACTTTAGATAAGTACTCTATTGATTGGACCGATATTGCAAAGAAGCAGGGATTCCCCGAAATTATTGGACACAAGGAAGAAATTGAACAAGTTGAAAGAGCGCTGGGAAGGCGCGAATATAATAACGTTTTATTGGTAGGGGAGCCCGGAGTCGGCAGAAAAGCCGTGATACAGGGGTTGGTTGAAAGATCGGCCTTTGGCGAAAGTCTTCCCGGTATTAATTATAAAAGAGTCGTGGAGTTGGACTTGCCGTCTTTGCTGGCCGGAAATTCCGATTCAGAGCGAGTAGAATCATTGTTGGATGCTATTTTTAAGGAGGCGATTTCTGCCGGAAACGTAATTTTGATTATCAATGAATTTCATAACTATATCGCGGTAAAATCCGGCGCCGGGCAAATGGATATTTCCGGAATAATTTCCTCTTATTTGCATTTGCCGGAGTTTCAAGTGGTGGCGATTACCGATTTTGCCGGACTCCATAAAAATATCGAGCAGAACCCGTCTATTTTAAATCTTTTTGAGAAGGTTGAAGTTCAAGAAATATCCGAAAGAGACACTTTGATGGTTTTAGAAAATCTTATTCCGATCTTGGAGAGAAGATATAAATTGTTTGTCAGCTACCCGGTCTTAAGAGAGATAATTTCATTGTCAAAACGCTTTTTGTCATCTTTAACTTTTCCCAAGAAAGCCGTGGATTTATTGGATGAGACAATGATTTACGTCAAGAAGACGACCAAAGAGAAAATAGTTTTGCCAAAGCACGTGGCTAAGATTATAGAAGATAAAACTCAAATACCCGTGGGTGAAATGGGCGTTAAAGAAAAAGAAATTTTGTTAAATTTGGAAAATTTGATCCATCAGAGGATCATCAATCAGGAGCAGGCGGTAAGAGAAGTTTCTTCCGCCTTGAGAAGGGCGAGGGCCGAGATTCAGGTAAGGTCAGCTCCCATGGGAAATTTTCTTTTCCTGGGTCCTACCGGAGTCGGTAAAACCGAGACTTCTAAGGCCTTGGCGGAAATATATTTTGGTTCGGAGTCAAAAATGATTCGGCTTGATATGTCGGAATTTCAGGACACAAAAGACATCGCGAGATTAATCGGCTCTCCCGGGGAAGAGGGATTGCTGACTACGAAAATAAGAGAAAATCCATTTTCAATAATACTTCTTGACGAAATAGAAAAAGCCCATTCCAACATTTTAAATCTTTTTTTGCAGGTCTTAGACGAGGGATCGCTAACTGATGGTTCGGGTAGGAAGGTTGATTTTAAAAATTCCATCATTATTGCCACCTCTAACGCCGGTTACCAGATTATTCTAAAGGCCCTGGATGAAAAAACCGAGTGGGCCTTGGTTAAGGAAAAACTTCTGGATTATATTTTTGAAAAAGCGATTTTCAGGCCGGAGTTTATCAACCGTTTTGACGCGGTGGTGGTTTTCTCGCCGTTGTCAAAAGAGCATCTTTTGAAAATATCGGAACTGATGCTTCAAAAAATAAAAAAGAATCTTAAGGAAAAGGGAATAGAATTTTTGATTACGCCCCAGCTTAAAGAGAAAATAGTTGAATTAAGCTATAATATTACTTTTGGCGCCAGAGAGATGAAGAGAGTAATTCAAGACAAAGTAGAAGATGCTTTGGCCCAAGCTTTATTGGCGGGCGATCTAAAAAGAGGAAATACCGTAGAGGTTGATCCCGCTGAATTTAAGTTGAAGATTCAATGAGCCGATCTTCTATCTTGCTAATTGTTCCGGTTTTTTTAGCTTCCGTCGCTGGCGGGGTTTTTATTTTAAATACAGGGAGAGAGGTAATTGTTGAAAATGCGACTCTGCCGATTTCTGGAGGTTCGACCTCCCCCAAAATTAAGGGGGAGGTCGAACCTCAAAATATACCGGACGTTCAGTCGGCACCCACATCAACAGAAGATATCATCAAGCAGGCGCAAGCCCTTGTCATAGAAACCCAAAAATTTATTGAAGAGGAAAAAGCAAAGTTGGCCTTGATTAAAGTTGCCCAAGAAAAATCCGGTAAAGTTAAAGGAATATATATCGGATCAAGCAGAAACGTAAATAATTTTAAGGCTCTTTTGGGCCAGACAGAATTGAACGGCTTAGTTGTTGACGTAAAAGAGGCCTACGGCCAAAATTTACCGGTTTCCGTTAAGAGTTTTATATCTCAATTTCATGCAGAAGACAATTGGCTGATAGCCAGAGTCGCAGTTTTTAGGGATTCCTCTTTAGTAAAGGAGAAACCGGAATGGTATCTTGCGAGCAGTACTATCGCCAATATTGCGACAACAACAGTTTGGCAGGATAGGGGAGGGCAGTATTGGTTGGATCCCGCCAATGAAGAAGTCCAAAATTATATCATTGAATTTTCTCAAAAAGCGATTGATTACGGTTTTGACGAACTGCAATTTGATTACATCCGTTATCCCGACGATTACCAATTTATGCCCGGCCAGGAGAAAATAAAAGCAATCAGTAATTTTTTCGCCAAACTTTCCGAAGCATTAAAGGCATATAAGCCTTCGGTTATTCTTTCCGTTGATCTTTTCGGGTATGTGGCAACGCAATTTAACAGTTATGGAATTGGTCAAAGCTTAATTGAGGCCGGAAAATATTTTGATTACATTTCTTTCATGCTTTATCCAAGCCATTTTTACGGCGGATTCAGCGCGCGGGAAGATTTAAAACGCCAAATTCCCGCCGTGTATTTTCCGTATAAAGACGACAATACCAGCACGACCGACCATTTGGTTTCCAATAATCCATATAGCGTAATTTCAAGATCAATTTTTTCTTCAATTGACTATCTTGAATATTTTAAATTAAAAGCCAAGGTTCGCCCCTGGCTTCAGAATTTTGATCTTAAAGCCGATACGACCCGGGGAATTTTTTATGACGCAGAAAAGGTTCGCTCGGAAATCTCCGCCGCCGAAGACGCCGGCTCCTCCGGCTGGCTCCTCTGGAACCCCTCGTATATATACACCAAAGAAGCCTTAAAAAGTGAATAGAGCAGAGCATTTGACGCCGATTTTTCATTAAACTATAATTAAATCATGGCGGAAGAAAATCTCAAACAATTGAAAGACGATATCCTGAAACGTTTTGACGAAAAAGCTGGAGAAACCCAATGGCATTTTGACGAAAAAACCGATGAGACTAAACGTCATTTTGACGAAAAGACCGAGGAATCTAAGCGTCATTTTGACGTAAAAACCGATGAGACTAAACGTCATTTTGACGAAAAAACCGAGGAAGCTAAAAGTCATTTTGACGTAAAAACCGATGAGGCTAAACGTCATTTTGATGAAAAAGCCGAAGAAACCCAGCGTCATTTTGACGAAAAAGCCGAAGAGACCCAGCGGCATTTTGATGTCGTAGCCGAAAATTTAGAAGGTAAAATGGATTCTATTTCCGAGCAAGTAGTTACAAATAGCGAGCAAATTATTGCAATTCAGGAAGATATAAAAATCGTTAAAGAAGATGTTAGTGGAATAAAAGACGATGTCGAAGTCATCAAGCTCGATCTTGATGTTATCAAGAACGACCTTAAGCAGAAAATCGGCCGCGACGAATTTGTCATCCTTGAAAGGAGAGTAAGTATGATAGAAGCAAAACAGAGATAGGTCTTGACAGAATTGTTTATTTATGCAAGAATAGGATCGTTATGGTAAAACAAATTAGCCGAAAATTTAATACTTGCCAGCATTGTTATAATTTAACCTCTTTAGAGAAAGCGGCTAGTTTAGTTTTTCTTTCAGCGTAATAATTTTAAAAATTACTCGTAATAGAAAACTAACCTCTTTCTCGGAAGAGGTTTTCTGTTCTTCCGAAAAAGTTCTTTAAAAAAAAAGGAGGAAATATGCCTTGAGAATACGGGGTTCTAACCGCAATGACCAATAAAAAAAGGAGAGAAGAAATGACTAAAATACCCAGAAAAAAAGTTGAGGAGTTGCTAAAGCAAGTGGGATTTTCTGAAAGAGAAATTGAAAGGATTTATCTATCGTCTGTATGCCCATTGGCTTTAAAGATTAGTTCTCATTCTATGCAAGAGATAGCTAAAATGTGGGGAGATATTTTTGATGGTAAAGGCACGGCTATAAAGGAAGTGAATACAGCCCATTATCAATGTCTTTTGTTTGGAGAGGCGATAGGAGTAACGATAATCACCTCGGAGCCAGATTTAAATAACCCAGGAGATTGGAAAAAAGAAATCATCGTCGAGGTCGCCGTTTACAAAAAAGTTCCTGGAGTTTTGACAAAAAAATGGGAAAAGATTACTATTATTCCCAAAGAAGGCGGACAGACGCCCACCTTGGAATTAGAGGTAAATAGAGTATTCTCAGTAGTCAAGGTAGCGAAATTTATAGAGCTTCTACAAGATAATATGTAAGCAATAAAATTGGGCGGACGTTAAAATTGGGCGGACGTCGGGTCTCCGCCCAACTTATTCAAGAAAGGAGGTATTTCGTGAATCAGATTGACATAGTGGTTCCAGATGGTTCCATGCAGGAAGTTATTATAAAACTTTTTGCAAAAGCAGGGTTGCCCGTGGTGATTGAGAAGAAACGAACAAAAGAGGGTATGGTCAAAGTTGATTGGATTAAGCGAGTCGCCTTTCAGAGGCCGCAGGAAATCCCGCAATATCTTAATAATGGTCATTTCGATGTTGCTATTGTGGGCGAGGATTGGATCGCTAACTGGGGTTATGAATTTCCCGTTTTGCTTAAATTACCAATCGGCCGCAGCGGTGATAAGCCGGTCGAGATTGTTTTAGCGGCAAGTCAAGACAGTGATTTTTCTAGAATACGCGACTTGCCATGGCGTTGCGAAGTCGCTACTGAATATACAAAGTTAGCCAAAACTATCTTCGCTAACATGGGAAGGCGTGATATCAGAGTAATACCTTCTTTCGGAAACACCGAATATAAGATTAAGCTTGGGGTAACGGCGATCATTGATGTGGTAGAGAGCGGCGTTTCTTTGGAAGAAAATCAGCTTAAGGTTGTTGAAAAAATTATGGAGTCCAGTACCGTTATCGTGGCAAACTCAAAGTCTTTGGCTGATAAATCCAAGCGTCCGTATATTGATTGTTTCGTTCAGCTTATCAAGGGCGCATTTCAGGCTTCAAGATATGTAATGCTTGTAGCCAATGTGCCCGAGAATGTTCTTAACGAGGCAAGCCGAATAATCGGCGGGCTCAAAGGACCTTCCTGTTCACCGCTTGTCGGTGCTAAGGGATGGTTCGCTCTCCAATCAGTTGTGTCTCGAGAAAACGAGCAAAAGATAATTTTCGAGCTTTTACTGATCGGAGTTACCGATATTCTCGTCAATAGAGACATACCACTAATAATGTCATAGGTAAATATAATTCAAAGCGTACAGAGGACGGTCTTCTGTACGCTTTTTTGATTGGGTGGGGACAAGGTGTGGAAAAGTAGGCCCTTTAGGGGGCTTTTAGGGTGGTTGACGAGTATTATCAAGTGGGCGATAATGGTACTGTAGTGGGAAGGAGTGGATAACTCTGGGGATAAGCCATAAAATAGGGGATAACTAATTATGTTAATAGGCGAATATAAACATACAATTGACAGTAAAAAAAGATTGGCGATACCGGCTAAGTTCCGGCAGAGTTTAGGTGAAAAAGCGGTAATTACCAAGGGCCTTGAAAACTGTTTAGTGATTTATACTTTAAAAGAATGGGAGAGGCGCGCTAAAGAACTGGAAGAATTGCCGAGTTCTCAAGCTGATGCCAGAAATTTCGCAAGATTATCGCTGGCCGGAGCTTCCGAGGCGGAGCTCGATAAATTGGGAAGGATTTTAATTCCGGATTATCTAAAAAGCTATG
>JAUSHA010000018.1 GCA_030648815.1 bacterium
CCCAAACCTATGCCGAAGGCAAGCTGTGTTGAAAAAATAACCGGTAGGTTGCCGATGAAATAGCCGAACAGATTAAATCCGGAAAGTAAAAGTTTCAAGCCGGAATTTAGAAAGAGAAGGCCGATGCCGAAGATCAAAAGAGCGATAACTGCCGACAAGAACCCGACAATGACACCCTGCACCAGGAATGGCCCCCTGATAAAATTATTGGAAGCTCCCACCAGCCTCATAGTCTCTATTTCTTCCTTTGAATTGTAAATTGCCAATCTGACGGTATTGAAAGCCACCAGAATAGCCGCCAAAGCCAAAATAATATTTGCGGCTATGCCGGCATTGTTAATGCCGGCAGAAATGGAAGCGAGCCTTTCAATCGCCGGCTTTTTCTGCTGATAATCTATTTTTGAAATAAGGCTGTTGAAATCGGAATTGGTTAAAAAGCTGGAAATTGCCGCATACTGCGAGGCTTCCCAGGCCTGAATATTTATAGAAGACAAAAGAGGATTCTTGCCAAGCTCCCGCAGTGATTCCATAATGGATTGATCGTCTTTGTGCTTTAACACGAACTTCTGAAGAGCTTCATCCTTTGAAATATAGACGACATCTTTGATGCCCGACACTCCGGAAAGCTCTTTTTGAATTGCCAAAATTTCGTCCGAAGACAATTCTTCGTTAAAGTAAACATACATATCTAATTTTTCTTCGATGGTTTTAGTAAGAACTTGCGATGATTCTCTAAAAAGAAAAAGGGATGTGGCCATGGAAATAGCCAGAACCATAATGAAAATCGCGGCGACCGATAAGCCGCTGTTGCGCTTAAAATCCAGCCAGCCGGATTTTATAATTCTAATCAATAATGTCATAGTATAAATTTACCTTCGGCTTCGTCTCTGATGACCTCGCCTTTTTCAAGAGTGATGACTCTTTTGCCCAGACCATTGACGATTTCTTTATTGTGGGTGGCTAAAACAACAGTCGTGCCCATCTCATTGATTTTCACCAATAACTTAATTATCTCCTGCGTATGAAAGGGGTCAAGGTTGCCGGTCGGCTCATCGGCCAAAATAACATCCGGCCTGTGGACAAGGGCTCGGGCAATGGCTACTCTCTGGCGTTCTCCGCCGGAAAGTTCTTCCGGAAAATTATCGGCTCTTTCCTTAAGGCCGACTAATTCCAAAACTTGCGGGACGGTGCCGGCAATTTCGCCGTCCGAAGCCCCCATCACCTCCATAATGTAAGCGATATTTCCGTAAGCCGTTTTTGAAGGAAAAAGCTTGTAATCCTGAAAAATGGCTCCAATCTTTCGGCGAATATGGGGAAGATTTGATCGGCCGATTTGATGAACGTCTTCTCCCTCAAAAATAACGGAACCTTCGGTCGGGTCTTCTTCGGCCATTAACATCTTAAAAAGCGTGGTTTTGCCGGCTCCCGATCGGCCGACGATTGAAACAAATTCTTTCGGCTGAATTTCAAAAGAAACGTCTTTTAAGGCCGTGATTGATCTGCCGTCTGAATGATAAATTTTGGTGATTTTTTGAAAATTGATCATTATAGCTTTAACTCGGCTTGAATGAATTGGTCTAAATCTCCGTCCAGCACTTCTTCGGTATTTGAAGTTTCAACATTCGTGCGAAGATCTTTCACCATCTTGTAGGGATGCAGAACATAAGACCTGATTTGATTCCCCCATTCTATGGATACCGCCTTGCCTTTTAAATCAGCCAGCGTTTTTGCTTTTTCCTGCTCTTTCAACTGATAAAGTTTGGCGTAAAGCAATTTCATGGCCTGTTCTTTGTTTTGGGCGTGCGATCTTTCCGATTGCGCGGCAACCGTAATTTTTGTCGCCAGATGAGTGATTCTCACGGCCGTCATTCTTTTGTTGACGTTCTGGCCGCCCGGTCCTGAAGATTTATAGACATCAACCCTTAATTCGTCCGGCTTTACTTCTAAGGCCTCTTCTTTGGAAGAAATTTCCGGTAAAATCTCAACTAAGGCAAATGACGTGTGGCGTAAAGACTGGGACGAAAAAGGAGAAATTCTCACCAGCCTGTGGACACCCGTTTCTTTTTTTAAAAAGCCATAAGCGTAAAAACCCTGCATTTCAATATTGACGGATTTTATGCCTATCCTTCCTTCCGGGCCGGGATCGCCGAACGATTGATCGACAATTTTTGATTTCCAGCCCTTTCTGTCGGAATATCTTAAATACATTCTTAAGAGTATGGCTGACCAATCTTGGGCATCCTGGCCGCCGGCTCCGGCATAAATTGATAAAACGGCATTGCCTTTATCGTATTTCCCCGAAAGGAAAACACGAAACTCCATCTTTTTTAAATCCTCCTCGGTCTTGATCAGCTCAAATTCAGCGATTTCCTGCTGAAGCTCTGATAATTCTTTGGTTGTTTCAACCGCTTTCGCCTGATCTTTCCAAAAATCTGGATTCTGTACCTCTGACTCTAATTCCTTGATTTTCTCTCTTTTTTTATCAACCTCAAAGACGGTCCGCCAAAAGGCGGAGTTTAGCCTGTAAATCTTCGGTTTTCTCCGGAAAATTCGCCATACTTTAAATTAAATTAATTTTATCATATTTTTCATAAAATAGCAAAAAAGCGCGGTAAAGCGCTTCTTTTGCATTGAGATTTCATAACGGCGAACTGGCTACAAATAATTGATTAACACGAATATTTATCCGCCTTGGGCGGAACGTCTAATCTGCACAAAATAATTGTCTGTATAGTTGTAACCATTTCGCCGCTATCCTGCCTACGGCAAGCAGGAAAAATTGAACTATTTCATGGGGCCGTATATCGCAATCAAATTTATAATGTATTGGATAATTTGTATTGTCATGATAATAAGTTAATTTTACGCAACATTGCCATTGTAGCATATTATCATCGGCCTGTCAATAGGTGGAGCCGAAGAGAGGATTTGA
>JAUSHA010000055.1 GCA_030648815.1 bacterium
ATCCTCATAATACGAATGCATGAAATTATTGCCTATTGTTATCCCCGGCCGAGAAATTTTTTGCAACGCTCCATGAGTAGTATCATACTGCAAAAGATGGACCAGCATTTCAGGATTCTCAAGATCGTTCACGACGGCTAAATCAATGTTCCCCTGCTTTTCATTATCGTATAAAATTTTCCGGCAAACTAACCTGCCGATCCGGCCGAAGCCGTTAATGGCTACCCTAACTGGCTTTTCCATTGTTCCACTCCTTTCTTAATACCGCCATCCTCATCATGTCGACATATTCTCCATTTATTCTGTACTCTTCACGAAGTCGTGGTGCCTCCACCTGAAAACCGACTTCAGTATAGAGTTTAATACCTCTTTCGTTCGTAGTGAACACGTTGAGATAGACCTTATTTAGGTGCATCACGCAAAAAGCCCAGCTCAACAAATCGATAATCGCCTCCTTAGCGTATCCTTGGTTCCAGTGGTCCTTTCTCCCGATAATAACCCCCAGTCGGGCCGTGTGGTTATGAAAATCGATTTCATGTATACCACACATACCTATCAGCTCTTCGCCATCAACTATTATACCTAAGAGCAAATCGCTGGGGCTATTCCTCATTTTTTTGATATAATCCATCTCATCGCTAAGACAAACTGTTCCGGTGAAGAACTGAAAATTTTTCACGATGTCCGGATTATTGATCCAACCAAGAACCTCCTCCGCATCACTTTCCTCGAGGGGCATGAGCAATAATCTGCTACTTGCGATTATTATGTGTTTTCCTTTCCAGTGATACATTTTTCCCCCTTTTTCAAAGATCATTTTAAGGCTTTTGTAATATAAAAACCTTGCAGTGCATTATACCACCAAAAGATTGATTGTCAACTAAAAAAAATACACCCCGCCATGGCGGGGTGTATTTTCCTCTATCGTATTGGATATGCGGGCATCGGTTCTTTTAATTGGATTTCATTTTTATAAAGTTCGGGGTCAATCGTCCTTGTGAAGCAGGCCTCTCCGGGTTCGTAATTCCAATTTTGCTGAAAAGAATCGTAAGGATAAGGTGATTTAATTCCCCTGCTTTTTCCGAAATCATTACTTGATGTTTTGAATGCGGCGCATAGCTCAAAAGAAAGCGGGTTAATGATTTTATACCCGTATGGCGTCGTGTCCGCTTGCGGGTCTTTGGGCACGAAAAATCCGGAGATGCTGTCTTCTAAATCATTAAGTCCCTGCGGCAAAGATTCTTTTCTTATCCAGTAGCTGACAATTTGACTCTGCAGCATTTGCAGGTCGCTTATTCTCTGCTCGTCAAATCTTTTCTCGCGCTGGGCGGCCGGAGTGCCGATGATGAAAAAGCCCGCAACAACGCTTGCTAAAACTACGGAAGAAATAACCCAGGCAAGAGTTTTTGGCGTTTTGGAAGTTTCCTTGTCTTTCCTCCTCAAATCCCAGATGTAATAGCCGAAAACCGCCAAAGCCGTCAAAAGCACGACAACCACCTTTAAAACAAATTGAATGGTTAATTCGCCGGACAAAAAACTATAAACGAATTTTATCAGGTCAACGATAATAGTTACCGCCGAAATAAAGAGAGTAAAGAAAACCAACCACTTCCTTAATTTAAATTCCCGTCTTTGCGGATCATTTTTAAGATCTTTGCCCAAAAGCCAGGAGGTGAATATGTAAACCGGAACGGCTATCACCATCATTGAGGTGAACATGCGCACTGCGTTGGCCAGGCCCGTATAATAAAAATTGAGCTGATCCGGAAAAATCGCGCCGATATATTGAATATAAAGCGTAATGAAGCTCACGACGCTTAGATAAAAGGTTAAGATATTCAAAAGATGCAAAAAAACATCTTTTGGAGTATTGCGCATTTTGTTTATTTCTTCCATATTTTTTGTTCGGCTAACCCATGCTCTTCCTGTCTTTCAAAGAAAATGAGGTAAGCCAAAAAATGAACGGCCTTCTAAGCTTATCAACCGACCAATTATTGTCTTTGAACAGCGATGCTTTTTCTACCTTAAAGCGAGAAAGCATTTCTATGGTAGTCTGCAAATCAGAAGAAGACAACTTATTATGTTCCGTTAAAAATTGCTGTTTCTTGCTCATTATCCATCATAGCACGTCGGGATATAAAAGCAACCAAGTGGGAAAAACTGACAATTTATTCTCCCATGAAACCATGGCTTTGTTGTTTCCATAGTCTGTAGTAAAGGCCTTTCTTGGCGATCAATTTCTTGTGCGTTCCATCCTCAACTATTGCGCCATTATTAAATACGACAATACGATCCATCTTCTGTATGGTGCTTAAACGATGAGCGATAACAAGCGTGGTGCGCCCCTTCATCAGTTCGTCAAAAGCGTCTTGAATATGCTTTTCGCTGATTGAGTCCAGTGAGCTGGTCGCTTCGTCCAGCATAAGAATGGGCGCCCCTTTCAGCATGGCTCTGGCAATAGCCACTCTCTGCCTTTCGCCTCCGGAAAGCTTTACGCCCCGCTCGCCAACATATGTATCATAGCCGTTTAAAAAACCCTTGATAAAATCATGAGCATGAGAACGCTTGGCGGCATCAATCATTTCCTTTTCGGTCGCGCCCGGCTTGGAATATAAAATATTTTCTCTTAACGTACGGTGAAAAAGTATCGGATCCTGCGGCACATAAGCAATTTGCATGCGCAAATCGCTTTGCGTTATGCGCGAAATATCCTGGCCGTCAATCATAATTTTTCCATCCTGCGCATCGGCGAATCGCAAAAGAAGCTTTGTGAGCGTAGTTTTACCGGCGCCGGACGGACCCACTAAACCGACCTTCTCTCCC
Organism: bacterium; assembly: GCA_030648815.1. Taxonomy (GTDB): domain Bacteria; phylum Patescibacteriota; class Minisyncoccia; order Minisyncoccales; family MHMH01; genus JACPGX01. The sequence continues at coordinate 2,824 of JAUSHA010000055.1, forward strand.
GATGCGATATGAAGCGAGAGTCTCTTGAAGACTGATGTTCCGTCTCCCCCACCGTCTTTATATAAAAAGGACACATCCCTAATTTCAATTTCCCCTTTTTTGATTTTGCATTTCTCCGGATTTTGCGGGTCTTTAACCGCAATCGGTTTTTCGAAAATATCAACCATCTCTTTTGCCTCGGCAATCGCGCGCATGATTTTTGCGGAATTGCGTCCGATGTTCCAAACGACTTCAAATGAAGTGAAAATGTATATCTGCATAAGAATAATCGTGCCGGCGGAAATCACGCCGTTTAGCCAAAGATAAGCTGCGGCAAACATGCCGGCAAACTCAAAGAGGGCTATAAAATATCCTTGAAATACGAATTGCGTTATTTGAAAATAGCCCGCATCTCTGCGGCGTTTCTCTTCTGTTTTTGTTGTATCGGTGAAATAAGATAATTCTCTTTTATGCGATGCAAACATTTTTATGTTCAGTATATTTGTTATGGCATCCGATAATACTCCCGTCGTTCTTGAATTAGCTTCAGCCGTTAATAAATCTTTTTTGATCTTTTTCTTTACAAAGAGTGCCGTAATCCCCATATAAAGAATAAGCCATATAAGCAAGATCATTCCCAGGTGCAACGAAAAATATGAAAGCACCGCCAACCCGAAAAGCAGACGAAGTCCGTTCATCCATATGGCAAAAACAAATTGATCGTGTATTGTTTCAAATGCATTAATATAACGCCGCACCTTGGCAACGAGCGTGCCGGTAAATGTGCTGGAAAAAAATTCGTAGGAATGCTTTTCCACCCTGGCAAATGCGTCGTCGGCGACGTTTTTTAACATATGGCTTTGCGAATAAACCATCGCATAATCGGCGATTCGGTAGAAAAGATTATACAAAACAAGTGTCCCGCCGAGAAAAAAAACCGTATTAAGAAGCGCCGACGATACGGCTGAAGAACCTCCCGCGCCTGATACGATATCTATGATCCGCTTATAAAGAACGGGGGTTACCATACCCGAACCCATAATCGCAAGAGTATAAAACCCAAAAACAAGAGCAGTGCTCTTTTTATATTTCTTTAAATGCGGCCAATAGTATTCAAATATGAGCCTGATGTTCATATGTTTCCCGTAAATTGATTTTAACACGATTTTTCATCCAAGTGGGGAAAATGGAAAAGGCGATTCAATCGAACCGCCTTTTTTACAGTATTGCATTTTACGGCTTAATCATGCCGCCGTTCGTGTTGGGATTGCCGCAGTGAGGACAGGGACCTGCTCCGTCTTCGAAATGCGTGCGGTAGTCATCACCCTTCACTTCCTTGCGACCGTTCGCGGTGCCGATGGAGTGGTAGGTTATCGGGTCGAAGTGGTAGATGCGAGAGCCGTCGGGCATCTTCCAGTACCAGCAGTTCGGACCGCATTTGGTCACGAAGCTGGCCTTTTCGCCGGCTCGACGAGCCAGCGTGACCTCGCCCGGGATAAACCGCGCGCCCTTGCTCATGTCCTCCGCGTCTGTGCGAGGGAACGAGGAACCGGTGTCGCCGTCTCCACCCCTTCTGTTCTCCAGTGCGTTGGCCAAGAAGCCGAAGGCGGTCACCCTGTCCATCTTGGAATACCGTTCTCTTGCCATAGCTTGCCTCCTTTTAAGACACAATAGCTCCAAATCTGCTACTATCATAGTATACGGATACCTTTCTGTCAACGGTACGGGACTTAACTTAATTGTTCTTCCGGCTGAATCTGCCCTTCGATTTCTTCTTAGCTGTTTGATCTGTAATCTTAATTACGTCTATGAGCCTATTGAGTTGCTTTTTTATTTGCTCTAATATCCGCTTATCCTCTGCCTCTACGACTATGGTCATATAAGAGATACTGGCGTCCATTGTCTCATTAACCGTCAAAGAGGCTATATTATAGCCGCGCGCGCTAAATAAGCCGGCGATACGCGCCAGAACTCCGTGTTTATTTTTTACTAAAACTGAAAATGTATATCTCGTGCCATTCCGCCAATCATCCGATTAATAGCTTCGCCCGTTCGCGCCATCGGATAAACATTCTCTTCCGGATCAATACCGAAGTCAATAAACACCGTATTATCTGTTGAGATTGCTTTTTCGATAGCGGGCCGAACTTGCTCTTTTTCGGTAACACGTATGCCCACAGCTCCGTAACTCTCTGCTAATTTTACGAAATCAGGATTGTAAAGACGAGTATGGGAGATATTTGACGAGCATAGAATAAGTAAAACAAGCTGTATGGCTCAGGAAGTACCGGAAGGTGGTTGCAGATTCTATGTTGGCGTAAAAATTAATATAGACGATCCTCGAGTTTGTGCGGCTTGCGATCAGGTGATAAAAGAGTTGGGCGGAAAAATGAATAAAAAATAACAACAAAAATCCCTTACGTATCCTACGCAAGGGATTTTTTTATACGGGGGGGAGGTGTCAGGAACCTTTTTTTAAATTTCCCCTTGAAATTGATGTCTTTTCTATCATACCGATGTACCCCTCGTCATTTTATTCCTCGGGGACTTCTTCTTTTTTATTTTAAAAATAGGGGTGTACATTCGCACTGGTGTGCTCAGTACCTCCTCACCTACGTTCGTCGGGCTGCCGGGCTAGGAGTCGAACCTAGAATATACGGCTTCAAAGGCCGTTGTCCTACCATTAGACGACCCGGCAATGTATGACTAATATTTTCTTAAATCGTCCGTCTTTCAAACTTTTAATAACATAAACACTATACATAAAAATGTCCTATCCCGCCATAGCGGGATCCCGCTTGGGCGGGACCATTAGACGACCCCGGAATGGTTCGATGCGACTCACCACAAGTAATTCAATATTTTATCTTATTTCTCCTCTTTTTGCAATGATTCAATGATCGCCAGTTCCAGCGGGAGTTGAGGAATAGGCGAGTATTTCATTTTATTCTCGGCATCCATAAAAAGCTTGAGAGTCCGGCTGATATCCGCCTCGGAAACAGAAACAATCTGGGCCTGAAGCTTTTCTTTTTCTTCTTTGGTCAAACCGATAATTATGGGATTTGATAATTCCGGGCCTATTTTCAAAATCAATCCGTATCTTAAATAATTGATTAAAGATTTAGCGAATTCTTGGGGATCTCCGCCCTTCTCAATGATTTTATTCAAAAATTCAATAACCGGAGACGCTTTTTTCTGAAGAAGCAAATCAATGAATTGGCTGACCAGCTTAATATCAACCATGCCCAATAAATCCTTGATGTCTTCAATATTTTTTCCGCCGAAAGCTAAAACCTGATCAAGTAGGGCTTCGGCATCCCGTATAGAACCGCCGGAGTTCAGAGCGATTAATTCCAGCGCCGCGCCATCAACAGAACACTGCTCTTTTTTAACAAGCGTTTCCAGTCTGCCGATTATTTCTTCCAATTTTAACTTCCTGAAATCAAACCTCTGGCATCTTGAAATGATGGTCGGCAGTATTTTGTGCAATTCAGTGGTCGCTAAAATGAAAACAGCGTGGCTGGGCGGTTCTTCCAACGTTTTCAAAAGGGCACTAGTCGCTCCCTTGGATAATTGATGAGCCTCGTCCAAAATAAAAACTTTGTATTTTGATTTTACGGGGACGAATTTGATTCCTTCGGTTAGCTCCCTGATCTCGTCGACCCCGGTATGCGAAGCGGCATCAATCTCTACTAAGTCCAGGGATTGGCCTTTGGTAATTTCTAGACAGGAAGAACATTCATTGCACGGCTCAAAACCATTCCCGCCTTGCGGCGAGGCAGGCTTGCGGTTTTCGCAATTTATGGCTTTTGCTAAAAGCCGGGCAATGGTGGTCTTGCCCGAACCGCGCTGGCCGGCAAACAAATAAGCATGGGAAATTGTTCCCGATGATATGGCGTTGGTCAAGGTCTGGACAACATGCTCCTGCCCCACGACTTCGCCAAATGTTTTCGGCCGGTATTTACGATAGAGAACCAGATTTTGCATTTTTGAATACTATAAATTTGTAACCGAGAAAATTCCAAATCATTGTCTGCATTGCCCCATCTTATCAAAAATTATCAAAAAAGTAAAAAGGCCGACAGTATTAGTATTCTGCCGGCTTTTTTTATTTGCTTACCAACCTATTAAATTCGCTCCCTTATACAGTTTATACACACGGCCGCCAACAGCAGCCAGTTCGCAGTTCTCTTTTACGATAATGAAATATCCGCTTCCTTCTGCGAATTCCATCAAGCTGTTTAATTCGGGGGGAATTAAGGGATCATATAATAACCACGTACCACCGTAATATCCCCAAATCCTCACTAATTTATCCTTGATTGGGGATATAGCATTTTCTATCTTTCCCGGAGAGTCGGGAATTAGAAATACTACCAGATTTACTTCAAACCTGGTCCCCTTTACTATGAGGAGATAATATCCTGGAGGGAGAGACGGAATCATGGTTTGAATCCCGGCGCTTCCGTCGGCGCCAATCATCGGTCTCGGACTTGGGGTAATTTCGTTATTGCCGAGATACACTCTCGCCGTGTCGTAGGGCATTGCCCCCCAAATCCAGATACTCAACTTATCTCCCGCCATTAATAATTGAGGAGATATAGCGATTCCCGGCGGCAGAATTTCATAAGTCGTAAAAACCGTTTTGCCGCCGGAAACGGCTATTACCCAGTACATTCCGGACTCCGTAGGGGGCACGATGAAAGATGTTCTGAATTCTCCGTAGTAATCCGTTACTACGCTCCTCCGCTTGTCGGCAAATTGGATCTCTACGGAGACGAAAGAATTAAATCCCCTGCCGGTCACGGAAAATGTTTCTCCGATTCTTCCTTGTCGCGAAGAAACAGAGATATTTTGAGATTGGGCTCCAACATTCGTAGCTGGCCACAAAATTGCTAACAGCACAACTGCAATCAGAACAATACTTTTTGCCATGATTATCTCCCCTTCATTTTATTTTCTATAATTTTTTACAAAGATCCAAATCTATGGTATTATTATTCTAACATATTCGTTATTAAAAGTCAATGATTAAACTTTATAACACGCTGTCGCGTAAAAAGGAGATATTCAAACCGCTTAAAGATAAAAAAGCGGGAATTTATTCTTGCGGCCCGACCGTTTACTGGAATCAGCATATCGGCAACATGTATGCCTATATCCAATGGGATATCCTGGTCCGCTTTTTGAAATATTCCGGCTACAAAGTAAATTGGGTGATGAACATTACCGATGTCGGGCACCTCACCTCCGACGAAGACGCCGGCGAAGATAAAATGGAAAAAGGCGCCAGAAGAGAAAAACTTTCCGTTCAGGAAATTGCCAAAAAATACATCGGACAATTTATAGAGAGCATGGATCTTTTAAATATTCGAAGGCCCGATACTCTTTGCCGCGCAACGGAGCATATCAAAGAGCAAATTGATCTGATTAAAAAAATTGAAGAAAAGGGATTCGCCTATCAAACAAAAACCGGTCTGGTTTTTGATACTTCAAAATTTTCCGGCTATGCAAAATTTTCCAGATTAAATCTTAAAAAACAGCATGCCGGTTCTCGGGTGGAAATTGATCCCGAGAAAAAACAGCCGTGGGATTTCCTATTGTGGGTAACTAATCAGCCGAAACATATTATGCAATGGGACAGCCCCTGGGGAAAGGGTTTCCCCGGCTGGCATATTGAGTGCACCGCCATGTCCGCGAAGTATCTGGGAAACCGCTTTGATATTCATACCGGTGGCAAAGAACATATTCCGGTCCACCACACTAACGAAATCGCCCAGGCCTACGGCGCTTTCGGCAAACAAACGGCTAACTTTTGGCTGCATAATGAATGGCTCATGATTGATAAGGTTAAGGTAAGCAAAAGCTTAGGGAATATTATTCTGACGACTGATTTTATAAAAAAAGGGTACAGCCCCCTGGCCTTTAGGTATTTGGCCATTACTTCCCATTACAGACAGGGGCTGAATTTCAGCTGGAAATCGCTGGAGGCATCGCAAAACGCTTTAAATAATCTTTTTGAAAAAGTAAAAGAATTTACCCCGACGCAAACCCCGACGGTACCGTCGGGGCAGGTGGGTCGGGGCCTTGACCGAAGTGCCGGAGGAACAAATGATTACCAAAAGAAATTCATCGATTATTTAAGTGATGACTTAAACGCTCCGAAAGCCCTAGCTTTGGCATGGAGTTTAATTAAAGACGAGAAAGTGGCGACAGAAGAAAAGTATCGCCTCTTATTGGACTTTGATAAAGTTTTAGGATTCAATCTGGCGAAGATTGAGACAGAAAAAATCCCCGTAGAATTATCCCGCTTAGCGGAGCAACGCCAAAAATACCGGGAACAAAAAGAGTGGCGGAAGGCCGACGAAATCAGGGAAGAAATGAAAAAACTCGGCTGGACGATAGAAGACACCGATGAAGGACCAAAAGTAAAACGCCTCCAATAATTGGTGGCGTTTTACTTGCTTTATTTTTATTTCATCTGTTATAGTTAAAAGGATGAACGAACTGCCTGACAAAATACCTCCGCAAAATATTGAAGCCGAAAAATCTCTTTTAGGAGCTTTGATGCTGGACAAAAACGCCATTATAAAAGTGGTTGATTTCTTGCAGCCGAGAGATTTTTACAAAGGGATACATTGCGAAATTTACTCCGTCATGCTAAATCTCTTTGAAAAAACCGAGCCCATTGATTTACTTTCGGTCTCCTCCGGGCTTAAAGAAAAAGGAAAGCTTGCGGAAATCGGCGGCTCCTCTTATCTGACCGAACTGATCAATACCGTGCCTACGGCGACTCATGTTTTGAATTATGCCAGAATCGTCCAGAAAAAAAGAATTCTCCGAGATTTAATTGAGGCATCTTATGACATAGGACTAATGGGCTTCAAGGAGAACGAAGATGTGGACGAACTTCTTGATCAGGCGGAAAAAAAAGTTTTTGGCATAGCGCAAAAATCTCTTACCCAACGCTTCTTCCCCATTAAAGATGCCTTGGGCGAAGCCTTTGAAAGAATAGATAATCTGTCTAAAAACGACGGGGTGCTTCGCGGTCTGCCGACGGGCTTTACCGATCTGGACAATATGCTGGCCGGCCTCCAAAAGTCTGATTTAATTATTTTAGCCGCCAGACCCTCCATGGGAAAATCAGCTTTGTCCATGGATATTGCCAAGTCTATTGCCACCAAGATGAAGGTTCCTGTAGGAATTTTCAGCTTGGAAATGTCTAAAGACCAAATCGTTGACAGATTAATTTCCTCTCAATCAGGGGTTAACTTGTGGAATATAAGGACGGGGAAATTGTCCAGCAGCGGCGAAGATAATGACTTTGATAAAATCCAACGGGCATTGGGAGAACTATCCGAAACTCCTATTTATATTGACGATGCCGCTACCTCCAACATTCTTCAAATGCGAGCCATGGCCAGGCGCCTGCAAGCCGACAAAGGGCTTGGCTTAATTATCGTTGACTATCTGCAACTAATGGAACCGCGAAACAGCATGGCCAGCCCTGTTCAGCAAGTGACTGAAATATCAAGAGCGCTAAAAGGATTAGCCAGGGAACTGGAAGTGCCGGTTTTGGCCTTATCCCAGCTTTCAAGGGCAGTAGAGGCTCGCATCCCTCCGACGCCAAGATTATCCGATTTACGTGAAAGTGGGAGTCTGGAACAGGATAGTGACGTAGTTCTTTTCATCTACAGGGAAAAGGAAAGGGGCGCAACAACGCCAAGCAATATAGCGGAAATAATTATTGCCAAACACAGAAATGGCCCTACGGGCAGTATAAAACTGTATTTTGACGAAAAAAGAGCGAGTTTCCGCAATTTAGACAAGACACATATAGGAGAAGAGTTTTAAGCTGCAATGTTCAGAAAATATGTTCAACGTTTAAGGTTGCGATCCGTTTAACCTTAAACGTTAAACATATTTTCTGAAACCTTTAGTCATTTATTAGGTTATGCACTCCCCCTCCATTCAAAAACTTATTGAACAATTTTCCAGATTCCCCACCGTAGGGCCAAGGACAGCGGCCCGTTTTGTTTTTTATTTATTGAAATTATCCAAAGAAGAAATCGGCCAATTGTCGGAATCGATTTCTTCTCTGGGAAAAAAAGTAAAACTCTGCTCTTTTTGTTTCAAACCTTTCGAACCCTTCGACACGGCTCAGGGCAAGTCTATTGTTTGCGAAATTTGTTCTGATGCCCGTCGTGATAAAACTACGCTCTGCGTTATAGAAAAAGAAACTGACTTGGAAACCATAGAAAAAACGAAAAAGTACCGCGGACTTTATTTTATTTTAGGCGGAACTGTTTCCAAGCTGATGAAAGAAGACATTGAAAAATTAAGGATAAAGGAACTGCAAGAAAGGATTGAAAATGTCAAAGAAATCATCATCGCCACCAATCCCACCACCGAAGGCGAAGCTACCGCTTTATACTTGGAACGCTTATTGAAACCCCTCGCTATTGCTCGGGGTAATCCTGTGAGGATTACTCGTTTGGGCCGCGGCCTGCCCGTCGGCGGTGAACTGGAATACGCCGACGAAGAAACCCTCGGCAGCGCATTAGATAATAGAAAATAAAATCAACGAATCTCCAGAACTGCGGCCAGCTTTTGCCGACCTTGCCGGGATATTTTACCCTTATCTTTCTGCCTTGCATCATTTGCATCACTGCGCCGCTGTAAATCGGCCTGTGGTCTATGGATTTGATCTCCCTGCCGCTTTCTACGTCGGCAATTACTCTTTCCATTTCTAAAAAACGGTTAGTTTCGTGCTCTGCTTCGCTGGGAAAAAACTTTTTACCATCTTCCGTTGTTATTAAGCCAAGCGCCCGGGCAAGGCAGAAGTCTTCCGAATGTTTTGGCTTAAAAGAAGTCTTTTCCTGCCTTAACATTTCCACTATGGCAACGGCCTGTTTTAAAATAGTTTCGTCGCGCCTTAATTCCCAAGGCCGGCCCATAGCCATTTGGTTTCTGTAATGCTCTACCGCCTCGTAAGTAAGCTGTAGCATTTCCGGCGGATTTTTTATTTTTCTTTCCAGTCCAAAGCGACTATAAAAAAGATATGATGCGCTTTGCCATTGCGAAGTGCCGCCGTCCAGATTTCCCAATTCTTCCGGGGAAAGATAAACAATTCCAGGATCATCAGCTATCTTCCTCTTTAATAAAGAACCGCGCTTAATAAGCTTTCTGCCGTTTTGCGTGGCCCAGAAAATAAATCTAAGAAATCGGAAAAGAGTTCCCGACTCCCCCACATCAACATCCACTTTTCCTTCTTTATACACGGCCAGAGCCCGGATCAATGATCTTGCGTCGTGCGGGAATTCAGCTTTCTGACTTTTTGTAAATGAGAATATCTGATTCTTATTGTATAGCAGGTCAAGTATTCCCATCCTAATCAGCCATGACTTGCCCCACGGAATCAAACTATTCCGACTCTGTCAAGTCGCCAACAAAAAACTATGGAGGCGAAACCTCCATAGTTTAAAGATCAATAGTTTTTATTTAGCTTAGATTCCAGTTATTTCCACCTCGGTGAATAGCTGACGATGGCCCTTTTTGACGTGGTAGCGTTTTTTGGCCTTATATTTGAAAATTATCACCTTCTTGGCTTTACCTTGGCTTAAAACTTTGCCAATAACCTTAGCATCTTTGATAAAAGGGGCGCCAATTTCTAATTTATTTTCTTTTTCTAATAATAAAACCTCGCCAAAGATAACCTCTTTGCCGTCTTCGATTTCTAATTTCTCAATTTTCAGTTTTTGCCCGGGGGTAACAATATACTGCTTCCCGCCGGTTTTGATGACAGCTAACATGGTTCTATCTTACTATTTATCTCAAAAAAATGCAAGAGCGCTGATGTCCGAAGTAATGTTTAACGTTAAAGGTTAAACGATCGCAACCTTTAACGTTAAACATTACTCTCCGGCTTCGAGTTTTTTGGGCTCGCCGATATCTTCAAGCTTCTCTACTTTATCGTCCAGCATGGTTAAGCGTTTTTCCGACGAATCATAAGCGGATTTGGCATTGGTTAAATGACTCCCGAGCTTCCTGAAGTCATCCATAAGCTTTTGGGCATCCTGATGCACACGCCCAAGTTTTTTCAGTATTTCCTGGGTCTTTTTGGAAATCTGAACATCCCTAAACCAGTGTTCAATGGTCCTTAGGTCTTTATATATGCCATTAGGCGAAGTTAAAATAATATGCTTTGACCAAGCAAAAGCCATAATATCCGCTTCCTTGCTAATGTTGTGGACTATTTCGTAATAAATAGCTTCGGCCGGAATATACATAAAAGCGTAGTCCAGGGTTCCCTCGGAAGGCAAAATGTATTTTGAAGCGATATCGTTTATCTTGAATTTTACATCATCAATGAAATTCTTTTTATGAAAATCTTTTTGGGTTTGGTCGGCGGTATTGACCATTTTTTCAAAGTTTTCGGAAGGAAACTTTGAATCAATCGGCAGAACCTTACCATTTGGTAATTTTAAAACGGCGTCAACCTGCTCGCCTGAAGAAAACAAATATTGCATTTTATAAAGCTCTTGAGGGAAATGCTGGGAGAGAATATGTTCCAAGCTTGCCTCGCCCCATTGGCCTCTTAGCTTAGGAGATTTAAAAATTTCCTGAAAAGTGGAAACATCTTTGACGCTGTCTTGAACCTGTTTTAAATCCTCTCTTATTTTGGTCGCTTCCTGGGTAAAAGAACGCATCTGATCGTTCATGACCTTGGATGTGCCGACCTGGCTGTCTTTCATCTCCTTCAATTGGCCGATCATCAGATCGGTTAATCTTCTTTCTAAGTCCCTGATGGAATCCGACTGGCCCTTATCAACCTGAGATTTTTTCAGATAAAAAATAACCGAACCTGCACCTGCGACAACGAGCAGGGCGACCAGCAATAGAAAAAATAAATTAAATTCGGCCATTACTCAATTTTATCATTCCCGCCGCCCCCCGTCAAAATCACCAAACAAAAAAGAGTCCTGAGTTCGCCAATTGGCGAATCGAAGGGCTCCTTTTTAATATTATTTTACTCGAATAAACAGCTTACAGATTCGAGATTGTGCTCTCTTATGATCGCCTCGGCAAGAAGAGAAGCGATGGAAATAACTTGTACTTTAGCGCTCGGACATTTCAACGGGATAGAATCTGTCACATAGATACGGCTGATCGGCGATGAGTCAATTCTGGAAGCGGCGTCATTGGAAAATAAACCGTGAGTGGCAAAGACATGAATATCTTTAGCTCCCATCTCTTTTAATTTATTGGCATTTTCAACAATCGTCCCGGCGGTATCTATCATGTCATCAACCAATAAAATATTTTTATCCTTAACATCTCCGAGTATCGCTAAAACTTTCACTTTGTTGGTGTCGTATCTGTTCTTATAGGATAGGGCGATCGGAAGACCGCCTAATCTTTGGATGTAAGATTCCGCCAGCTTGGCCGATCCTACATCCGGCCCCATAACGACGAAATTATCCGGCTTAAAATTACTCTTGAAAAATTCTACGAAAACTTTGCGGGCGTAAAGATTATCAACCGGAATATCAAAGAATCCTTGTATTTGAGGAGAATGTAAATCAACCGTTAATACCCTATCCGCCCCTGCCTTAGTGATAACGTCGGCGACCAACTTAGCCGAGATGGGAGTTCGGGGGTCCGCTTTTCTATCCTGTCTTGCCCAGCCGAAATAAGGTATAACGGCGGTGATTTTCTCGGCCGCCGCCCTTTTCGCCGCATCAATCCATAGAAGTAATTGCATCAAGCTATCAGCCGGCGCATAGGTTGATTGAACGATGTAAACATCCCTTCCCCGTATGGTTTCTTTATATCTTACCTTAAACTCTCCGTCGGCAAATTGAATAAGCTCTGATTCTCCGATTTTTATTCCGAGATGATCACAAATTTTTTCCGTCAATTCGCGGCTTGCCTGTCCTCCGAAAACCTTCAGTTCCATTTCCGCCTCCTTTCAAAAGTGCTACCCCAAGAATACAAGACTATGCGGCAGAAATCAAGCTTCTTATCTGAATAAAATTACTGAAGCGATGAAAGCAAGATAAATAAGAATTAGAATAACTGCTTCTTTTTTGATGATTTTTTCTTGAGTTCTGATAAAAATCAGGAAAGAAATCGCGGCGATGATGAGAAAAATCCTGGCGATGAAATAAGACGAAAAATTAATAATTTCAATCGGATGAATCAGGGCCACTGTTCCCAAAACGAGGGTAGCGACAATAATAATGCCTCCCATTAAATTTCCCAACAAAAGCCAGTCCTGGCTTTTCTTTGCCGCCTGAAGAGTGAAAAAAGTTTCCGGCAGAGAGCTTCCTATGCCGATGATAAACATTCCAACCAGGCCTATGGGAATATTGAAAGTTTTCACGAAAAATAACGACGACTCCACTAGTCCTTTGGCCGCCACCAGCATCAGTAAAACCGATAAAAGAAAAATGCCGAAATTTTTGAAAAAAACCTTGAAGCTGATTTTGCCGTCGCCGTCGTAAATTTTTTCAAACCTTTCTCTTTTGCTAAAAATCCAAAAAATATAAAAAATAAAGGCGCTGATTAAAATAAGCCCGTCAGAACGAGAAATTATTCCGTCTAATGCCAAGATTATGGGTAAAATAGCGATGGCTACGGTAAAAATAGCCGACCCCTGCACTATCCTGCTTTTTGCGGACAAACCCATTCTGGAAATAAAAACAGAAATCGCCACTACCAGAGACAAGTCAAAAATATTCGCTCCCATAACATCTCCGAAAGAAAGCTCCGGTACTTTATCTATCGCAGAAATGATCCCTATGAAAAGATTGGGGAGAGAGGTGGCGACGGCCATCATAAGAAAACCGACCACGAATTCTTTCCAGCCTAAAAACTTGGCGATTTTTAATAAAGCGCCGACTAATAAACTGCTTGATAATGTAAGCAAGAGGCAAGAAATGACAAAAACTAAAATATATATAAAAATCATATGCTTCCAACTATTATTTATTTTATAATAAAAAAGGCAGTGAACGCAAGTGTTCGCTGCCTTTTATTTTTTATCTTCCTTCGTATAAATCTACTTCTTTCATAATGTCTCTCGTGGTAACTAACCCGGGGACTTTCCCCAACCTCTCTTCTTTAACTTTTGCTTCCAGCGTCCTACGGATAATTTCACAAATATCCGATCCGCTGTAACCATCCGTCTGATGAAGAATAAAATCCATGTCCAGCAGCGCATCGACTTTACGATTAGCGATCTTTTCAGCCATCCTTACGATCTCGGCGATGTCGGATGCCCCCACATCTAACGGTTCGAAGAGCTTACGACCAGCTTTTTCTTCCGCCTTTCTTATGTGAATTTCAAATATCTCTTTCCGGCCTTCGCAATCAGGAAGCGGAACCTCAATAATGCGATCAATTCGGCCGGACCTTAGAATAGCCGGATCTATGTCTTTTAAGCGATTGGTAGCGAGAAATACCACGACATTATCAAAACTCTCAAGTCCATCCATATTTCTGCAAAGAGCATCAACTACCTTCTTCGCCTCGCTTGATATGTCATAAAAACTTCTTGAGGGAGCTAAAGCATCGGCTTCATCAATAAAGATAATGCCGCCAGTCTCTCTCGCTTTGGCAAAAAGGGCTTCAATATTCTTCTCTGAATTGCCCAGCCACTTATCTATGATCTCACTGGATTTCACATAATAAAATGGTGCTCTAGTATTATCGGCAAGCGCTCTGGCAAGCAAGGTTTTTCCATTCCCCGGAGGGCCAAAGAGACAGATACCCTTAACCGGCCGAGTACCCCACTTATCATAAAGCTCGGGACTCTCGAGCGCCAAGGAAAGCTCCATAACCTCTTTCTTGGCTTTGACTTGGCCGCCGACAGCGTCAAATCCATTCATTCGCTTTTCTTGAGTAAAGACTACGCCGGGAATCCCGTTACTTATAAACTTGGGGAAATTTTCATCTTTTCTAAATTGACGCTCTTTGGAATAGAACCTTAGAACATCTTGGCTAATGTTCTTAAAGAACATCGGGTCATTCCCCGCAAGAACCAGCTCATTAAGGTATTTTAAATTATGGCTGATCTGCGTATCTATAAAAATCAGGTCAACTGAAGGGTGATTACATAATTTTCCACAAAGCGGAGACTTTACTCTTTCTGAAAATTCTTTTCCGGGAAAAGTATTTACAAAAGCGGCGTAACAAGCATAGGCATATCCCCCGCTGGAATAATTGCCTTCGTATTTTTCTTTATTCTGGACAAAATTGCTAAAAGCAACCCTGGAAACTGTACCGTTATCAAGTACAAGCAAATCAATATCATTCCCGTCTTCATTGCGGGCGGTTGACCCGAAAAGTCCGACAGCTTTAACAAAATCAAACTTCATAATTTGTTCGGCAACTTCAATCGCCTTTTGCATCAGATCATTATTTCCAAATCGAGGCTTATGAGCGCTCTTTAACTTCTTCACTTTTTCCCATGTCGTCTTTTCCGTCATAGCGCCTCCTTATTATTATTTTAATGTTCAACGCGGCGGCCCCATCGGGATTTGAACCCGAGTTACAGGGATGAGAACCCTGCGTCCTGAACCAGGCTAGACGATAGGGCCAGCTTTTATTTCTTTCACTACTTCAATCATACCCATTTCTTTTGAACCGTCAATCAGAATAAGGTCGCCTTCCTTAATTTCCGACTGAAGAGCTTTAGCGGCCGAAATAGCGTCATTAAATTGAAAAATTCTATCCTCTGCCATTCCTTTAGCTATAGCGCCTTGAACAAAAAATTTCGCCCTATCCCCTACGGCAAATAGCAGATCGGCTGAATTTTTAACTCTTTCCCCGACTGCCTCATGAGCCTCAATGGCGTATTTGCCGACGCCTATCATGTCCCCCAAAACAGCGATCTTGCGCTGAACGCCGTTAATCTCTTTTAGAATTCCCAAAGAATCCAGCATAGAAAAAGGCGAGGCATTCTTAGAATCATCCAGAATCCAAGAATTCTTAATGCCGGGCGTGAGCTGCATAGTGCCGGGCAAACCCTTAAAATCCTTGAGAGCTTGGGAAACTTCCACTAAGTTCAGTCCCAGGGCCAAACCAACGGCAGAAGCCGCCAAGGCCGCATAAATGTTATCTTTGCCAAAAAGATTTTCCAGCCAACAGGGAACGAT
>JAUSHA010000002.1 GCA_030648815.1 bacterium
AGTCCTTGGACGTCATCCCCATTATTTCATCGCGGACAGATCCCCCGACTAATAAAGCGCGACCGCCGGCTTATTTGACTCTGTCGGCGAACTCGGCAACTTTTTCAAAAGCCTTGGCTTCTTCCGCAAAACCGCCAGCAATAAGGCGCTTCCTTTCTTTTTCAGCTCCTGCCCGGTGCAGTATTTCCGCCCCCTCATATTCTTCGGTTGCCTGAGCCGTTTGCAAAACTTCACGGCGCTTTTGGCGATCCGGCTCTTTTTTTATTTGATCCGCGAGACCCTCGCGGTATTTTTTATAATTAAAATTTTCTATGGCCATTATCTTATTTCATCATATTTTTTATAAAATAGCAAAAAAGCGCGGTAAAGCGCTTCTTTTGCATTGAGATTTCATAACGGCGAACTGGCTACAAATAATTGATTAACACGAATATCGTCTAATCTGCACAAAATAATTGTCTGTATAGTTGTAACCATTTCGCCGCCATCCTGCCTACGGCAGGCAGGAAAAATTGAACTATTTCGTAGGACCGTATATTGCAATCAAATTTAAGATATATTGGATAATTTGTATTGTCATGATAATAAGTTAATTTTACGCAACATTGCCATTCTATCATATCATCGCTGGCTTGTCAATAGATGATTTTTGAGCCACCTCCGAGATTCGAACTCGGGATCTTCACTTTACGAAAGTGCTGCTCTGCCAGCTGAGCTAAGGTGGCGCAACGATTATATATTTTAGTTTATCATAACGAAGCTGAATTTTCAATTTGGCTGAATGGTGGTATGATAAATAATATGGCTATCCCAGCAACGGTAAAAAACAAAAAATTTGCCATACGCCTGCCGAAATTCTTTAATTTGGTGAGGATTTTTTCATTCGTTAATATCAGCATATTTATATTATTTATTCATTATTTCCCGGAGTACTTTGCTTACATATTGGATAGAAAAATCCTGATAATTATTCTTCTTTCGTTGACATTTTGGGATATTATTTTCTATGCCGCAATCTCGCCATTTGCCAGCCGCAAAATAGTGCTTTACGCAAATAATATCAGCTGGGCTTTATTTATGTTTGGCGTTGTCTACGTTTCGGGTGGCGTATACAGCCCCCTTATCATTACCCTTACTTTCCCGATCATCACAACGGCCTTTGACTTAGAAGCTAAAGCCTCTCGAATAATCGGCGGTTTAATTATGGCGATGTTTATCGCTCAAATATTCCTAGATATGCGTTTTCCGCATACGAAAAGCTATTTTTCTGTCGGCTTTACGGCAGTATTCTTAATAGGAATTGCCGCTCACTATACCTATGTTATTATCAAAGAAACCCTCCGCCAAAAATACGAAAAAGAAGAAGCGGCGCGAAAATACAGTGATTTATTGGAAGCCGACGAAGCAAAATCGGAATTTATCACCATTGCCTCCCATCAATTAAGGACTCCGCTCACCGAACTTAAATGGCTTATTAGCGATGGCGACAGCCAATCAATCATCAAAGCAAAAAACAGCGTTGATAAAATTATAAAGGTTGCCGATAGTATTTTGCTGGCTTCGGAGCAAACAAAGGACGAATTTAAATATAAGTCGGTTCCGTCCGACCTTATAATAATTTTGAAAGAAATTATTGATGACTTGAAGGAATTGGCTTCCAAGAGAAACACGGCTATCCATTTTGAAGATTATCCGGAGAAAATCATAATCTCGATTGATCAGCAAAGAATGCGCCTTGCTTTAGCTAATATAATTGATAATGCCATACTCTATTCTCCAAATGGAGATATCCATATCACTGTGAAAGAAAACTCGGAGATTATAGTAAGCGTTGCCGATAACGGCATCGGCATACCGGAAGACCAGCAAAAAAGAATCTTCACGAAATTATTCAGAGCGCGTAATGCTTTATCCATAGAACCGAATGAAACCGGCCTTGGACTCTTTATCACAAAGAGCATTATTGAAAAACACGACGGAAGAATTTGGTTTGAATCAAAAGAAGGCAAAGGAACAACCTTTTTTGTAGCCCTGCCAAAAAAATGAGCGGGTGAGCGGAGTCGAACCGCCGTCTATTCCTTGGGAAGGAATCATAATAGCCGTTATACGACACCCGCATAAATTAGAACTTTATTTTTCCTAAAATTTTATCCCAAAAACTTTGCTTTTGGGGTTCCTCTGTTTTATCTTCTTCTGAAGGCAATACCGCCACCACTTCCTCTCCCGGTTTTTTGAGATTAAGTTTTTCTCTGGCTTCTTTCTCTAGGAATTCTTCCTGCGAAGATTCGTAAGCCTGAACCTGAAGCTGCCGGTTCTTTTCTTCCGCCGCCTTAATTTCCGCCTTCAATTGCTCTATCTGCGAATTCAGTATAGCCCGTCTTTGGCTGATTCTAAAATTGGAAAATGCCAGAAAACCGACGACGGTCAAAATCAAAATCCCAAAGAATGCCATGAAAAATATGTCCTGCCAAGAGCTCTTTTTTATTTGCCTGTATTTTGGTATCATGAAGATATGAAAATTAAAAAAATCGTGAAAATAATTTGGATTATCCTGATAAGCCTGGTCGTTCTTAGCATGATTATTTTTACCATCGCTCCCTCACTGTAGCATTTTTATAAATACTTGGGCGGGAATTCTTATCTCGCCCTTTGCCTTTAACTCTTTTTTGCCCTTTTTTTGTATTTCCAAAAGCTTCTTCTTCCTTGTATAGTCTCCGCCGTAAAGCGGGGCGATGACATCTTTGCCTTTAGATCCTATGGTTTCTCTGGCAATAATTTTTCCGCCGATGGCGGCTTGCAATGGAACGGAGAAAAGCTGGGGAGGCAAGTTATCTTTTAATTTTTCCACGATTTTCTTTCCTTCAGATTGAGCGTCTTTCTCCGGTACAATTCGGGAAAGAGCCTCTTCCTTTTTTCCAAGGATTAAAACATCTAATTTCACCAGATTAGCCGGCCGCCAATCCAAAATCTCATAACTCATGGAAGCAAATCCCTGGGTGACGCTTTTTAATTTGTCGTAAAAATTCTTGGAAATAATTTCTCTTAAAGGCGTTTCGTAAATCAACTCGGTTTTCTCCAAGCCCAAATAATCGGTTTTCTGATGCTTGGCCTCCATGCCTTTAATGAGCTCCATCACCTGGCCGAGGTAATTTACCGGAGTTAAAATCTGAAGTCTTGCCCATAATTCCTGCGAAGCAAAAACTCCGCCCTCCGGCCAATCGGCTGAAGTGTAAATGAATCTCTCTTTACCTTCGGCTTGGGTAAATATTTTATACAGCACTGAAGGGGCTGACAGCACCAATCCCAGATCATATTCTCTTTTTAACCGTTCCGAAACAATTTCGGCGTGAAGCAATCCCAAAAATCCGCACTGGAATCCCCTACCCAAGCTTTCTTTTGATTCGGGCTTGAATTGCAAAGAAGCGTCGGTAAGTTTTAACTTTTCCAAGCCCACTTTCAGCAATTCAAAATCATTAGCATCTTCCGGAAAAATGCTTAAAAAAACCTTCGGTTGCGGCTCTTTAGACCCGGGCAAGGGCTCAACCACTTGGTATATGGTATCTGGTTTCTGGTCTCTGGTGATCGTATCGCCGACTCTCACTTTTCCCGATTCTTTGATGCCGGTGTCTATGTTGCCTATCTGGCCTTCGCCCAATGTTT
>JAUSHA010000021.1 GCA_030648815.1 bacterium
TACTTGAAAAAATACAGGTGCCGTTTAGGGTTGAATCGCAGAGGAATGTTTTGGAAGATCCGCAAATTAAAAATTTGGTAACACTGCTTAGGTTCTTGAATGATCTGACCTCCGAAGAGAAGTTATTCGAGGTCTTACACGCGGATTTTCTCGGTGTTCCTACTGTAGATTTATATAAATTGTTTTCTCAGCCAGCTAAACAGAGGAAAGTTTTTTTGAGCGCCATTGAGACAAAAAGTTTGTTTCCCGGAATTAAAGATCATTTTTCCAATTTTTTGCGCTGGCAAAAATTATCCAAAAATGTAAATCTGACTGAATTTTTTGAGACGGTTGTTCGGGAATCCGATTTTCTGGGCTATCTTTTGAGCCAGCCGGATTCGGCCGTCAGATTAAACCGTCTGGACGGACTTTTCTCTGAGATAAAAAATCTAGTCCAACATCACAAAAGTTTTGGTTTAGCAGATTTGATCGGTTATTTCGATACTCTGGAAAAGCATGGAGTGGCCATCAAAGAAAAACCCCTGCCTGGAATACGGCAGGCAGTTAGATTAATGACGGCTCATGGAGCGAAGGGTTTGGAGTTTGACCATGTCTTTATCACTAATCTCTTTGATGGCCATTGGGGCAACCGAAGGATCCCACAATTAATCAAGCTACCGGATTTGCTGGAAAGTTCTTCTCACGAGAAAATTGACGATGAGCGGAGATTATTTTATGTGGCCATGACCCGGGCCAGAAAAATGGCCTATTTGTCCTATCCTATAATAGGGAGGGAAAGGCGAGAACTTTTGCCGTCCCAATTTTTGGGAGAAATAAAACCGGAATTGAAAGAAATCGGTCTGGCGGAGGAATATGAAAAAAAACTGGATGCCGATCAATCTGCTCTTTATCAGCCCAGAACCCCCCAAAATTTTTCTGTTTTGGATAAAGAATATCTTAATACCCTTTTTTTCAAACGCGGACTTTCCGCTACGGCGATTAACAATTATCTTCAGTGTCCATGGAGGTACTTTTATTCAAGCTTGCTTAAAATTCCCAAGGCCAAAAATAAACACCAGATGTATGGTACGGCGGTCCATGCCGGACTGAAGGATTTTTTCGATCATCTTAAAAGAGAAGAGGGGATATCAAAAGAAATCTTACTAGCCAGATTTGCAGAGGCCCTTAAAAAAGAACCACTTACGGAAAAGGACTTTGGGGAAAGCTTGGATAAAGGAAGAGGATCCTTGGGTGCCTATTTTGACTACTATCAAAATTCCTGGCGGACGGAGACGATTAATGAATTCCGGGTGCATAATGTGATGTTTAAATTGTCCGAAGGAGAAGTAAAATTAACTGGCTCGTTAGACAAAATTGAGCAGATAGACGAGAACGGAGAAGTTAATGTGGTGGATTATAAAACCGGCAGGCCGAAAACACGCAATGAGCTGGAAGGAAAAACTCAATCCGCCACGGGTGACTATAAACGACAGCTAGTTTTCTACAAATTGCTTTTAGATGACCTGTCCACGCAGGCGGGACATCCGACTGCCAAGTTAAAAATGGTTTCCGGGGAAATTGATTTTGTGGAGCCGGATCAAAAAGGAAACTTTCACAAAGAAAAGTTTTTGATTTCCGACGAGGATGTTCAAAATTTGAGAGAAACCATCGCCGATATCAGCGACCAAATATTGAATCTAAAGTTTAAAGACAAAACCTGCGGAGACCGTGACTGCGAGTATTGCATTCTAAGAGAAAAAATAGTATAGTATATAAAGATAATTCACAATAAAGGGGAAAACAGATGGCTAAATTATTGGGCAAAGTTTCTGCTCATAGCGAACAAGATGGGCGACCTTATCAAGAAGACCGTCTAGTTTTGATAAAAAAAGAAATATCCGATCAAGAGTCAGGATGGCTCTTGGCTGTCATGGATGGCCATGTTGGACCAGAAACAGCTGAATTTTGCGCCAAAAATCTTGAAAGTTTTTTTGATCGGGCCTTAGGTAGTAAAAAAGAACAAGTTGATGAAGATGTTCTTAGGGAAACTATCAGCTTATTGAATGAGAGTACGAGGCATCTGGTGACTGGCTCCACTATTTCTCTCGCCTTTGTTTCAGAAACAAACTCCAAAGTATTGGTGGCAGTGCTGGGGGACTCTCCGGTTATTGTCTTAGACCACAACGGAGAAGTACATATTAGTCCAGAGCATAATGTCCGAACCAATATTTCGGAAAGAAAAGCGGCTGTTGCTCGAGGAGCTTATTATGCCAACGGCTACATTTGGGGAGGATGGAGAGAGGAGCAGGGTTTACAAATGGCCAGAGCTTTAGGCGATAACGATTTCGATGCTGTATTAAGCAGAGAGCCAGAAATCTATCGAGTTGATCTTGGCTCTGACAGCTTTATTATTGTGGCTTCTGATGGGGTTTTTGACCCGGGGCATTCAGAAACGACCAATCAGATAGAACGCATTGTGGAGGTGATTAAAAAAACTCCAACTTTTGATGCTAAGGATTTGGTCAATGATGCCATTTCCAGACAAACACAGGACAATGCTACTGCAATTATCTGGAGAGCATAAGTTAATCAATCAAGAAGCCCGGCAGGGGCTTTTTTATTTTCTCAAAAAGATATAGTTTTATAGAAGTAAAATGTATAAAAAACCAAAAAATGACGAGAAGTGGGCTTGGACTAATCATGTGCTAGGGAAAATGATGTATTATCGGATTTCGGAAAGCTTAGTGAAAAGAGTGGTTCGGTTTCCAAAGAGAGTGGAGGTAGGAATTGCCCCTGGAACAACGGCTTGCATGCAGCCGGCCGGATCAAAAAAGAACCCCAGCGAGGTCTGGGTAATGTATGTTGATATGGGAGAAGTTGCTAAATTATCGATTCCCAAGAAAAAAATCATTACTTCTTGGCGTTACCCGGGAATCAGTCCAATTGGCGAACCTATTCCCATTCCTGACGACATTTTAGCGGAAATAGAACTTGCCGAAGATTAAAAATTATTTTAGTATATTCTCATTATGAAAACTTCTATAATTTTAGTTTTAATTGCGGCCGTTATATTTTTCGGCTGGTTTTTCTTTATGAATGAAAAAGAACCGGAAAAAGTTTTGGGGATTATGGAAACTTCAAAAGGAAATATTGAATTGGAACTTTATCCTTCTGTTGCTCCGAAAACCGTTTTAAACTTTTTGAGTTTAGCCGAAAAAGGTTTTTACGATGGTACAAAATTTCATCGGGTCATTGATGATTTTATGGTGCAGGGTGGTGACCCGCTGTCTAAAACCGATGATCCCGCGGTTGGCACGGGCGGGCCGGGCTATCAATTTGAAGACGAAATTAATTTAAAATCCCTTGGCGCTTCGGATGGACTGATTGCTCAATATGAAGCACAGGGCTACAAATATAATAATTCCCTGCAATCTTTGCCGGTTGATCCTGGTTATATTGCTATGGCCAATGCTGGTCCCAATACGAATGGCAGTCAATTTTTCATTGTGACTACCAAGCCCCAACAGCATCTTTATGGTAAACACACTGTGTTCGGAAAAGTAACCAAGGGAATGGATGTGGTCTTGAAAATTAAACAAGGGGATGTGTTGAAATCTGTTAAATTCAAAATTTAATGTCTTTAGAAAAACAAAATAAATCAGTTTCAGAAGGACTTTCGGAAGTACAAGCCGAGAAATTATTTTGGAGAAAAGTGGCGGAGGAAATTAAAGAAACAGATTTTCGCCGTATTTATGAAACTATCTTTCCCGACATCGAAAGCGGAAATTACGCTTTAGCTCGCCAAGCGTTAAAGGAAGAATTGAGAAAAATTATTGCTGAAAAAAATCCTGCTATGTATAGCAACACTGACCAAAGAGGTTCTGCCCTTTTGGTTTTAAAAGAAGAATTTTATAAATTATTTCCGGAAATCGAGGATTTGTTAGAAGAAACTGAAGAAGAAAGAAGGGCCAAAATTAAAAGACCAACTGGACAGCTTGGAGAAAGCGAAGAAACGCCCTCTTATTCGGAAGAGGAATTTCGAGAACCGTTGCGCGACCCGTATTTAGTGGAAGAAAAAAATTGGGAAGTGCCCAAAGAAAGAGATTTGATACCGGGACTTACGATTATTTTTACGGACAAAGAAAACGGCCGTTCTGAAACCATCGAATTTGTTGATTGGACTTATGTGCAAAATGGGGATTTTTATGTGCGAGTAAAGTGGAATGGGGAAAATAGAGCGATTAGGTTAGCTGATTTTGGTTTAGTGCCCTATAACGAAGTAGAATTGTGGAACTCTCGCTACATTCCTACTCATTGGGAATTAAAGAAAGAGAATAAATAATGCCGGAAAAAAAACCAAGAATTACCGCCGAACATTTTTACAAGTTTTTCCAGTGTCCACACTGGATTTGGTATGATTTGTACGAAGATCAAAAGAAGAAAAAAACCGTGCCGCCCCTGATACAGATGATCTATGAAGATGGGTTACGGCATGAAAAAGAGATTATTGCCGGCCGGAAGTTTGAGGAGATCAATACGGCTTTGTTCAAAGACCTGGATGAGGCCTTTTTGGCGACGGTGGAAATGATGAAGCAGGGGAAAAATATTTACCATGGCGTCCTAATGGATGAGCACTGGGTGGGTATTCCTGATTTGCTGGAAAGCAGGCGGGGTAAATCAAAACTGGGAGACCACTACTATGTTGTTTATGACATTAAAAATAGCAAAGAGATAAAAGACGAGCACAAGTTCCAATTGGTGTTTTACAGTTTAATGTTGGAACAGATCCAGGGAGTGCGGCCGGAGGAGGCCTATATTATTAACAGCGAAGGAGAACAAATATCTTTTTTGATAGATGATTTTTTAAATTACTTTCATCTAACTTTGGGTAATATTGAAAAAATCCTGGATGGTCAGAAACCGCCCCCTTTTCTAAAGAGCGGCTGTAAAAAGACCCCTTGGTACAGTTTGTGTCTTTCCGAAACGGAAGGATGCCGTGATGTTTCTCTGATCTTTAGCTTAAAACAGATAGAACAGCGCCAGCTGTACGAAGTCGGTATCAAAACAATTAATCAGATGGCTTCTTCGAGCATGGCAGAATTGCAGGAGAAACTGGAAGGATGGAGTTACGACAAAATCGTTCGTTGCCATAATCAGGCCCAGTCCTTGGTTAAAAACGAAATGCTGGTTTTGAAGAAGTCAGAATTTCCGGATGTTAAAACCGAAATTTATTTTGATATTGAAGGTGACCCCACGCGGGGGATCGATTATCTGCTCGGTATTTTAATTAAAGACAAAACCTCTGCTTCCGCTCCACAATATAAATATTTCTTGGCTAAAGACAAACAAGAAGAAAAGAAAATATGGGAAGAGTTTACTAAATTTATCGAGGGACTGGACGATTTTGTCATTTATCATTACGCTTTTTACGAAAAACTGGCTTTTAACCGTTTCGCCTTGCAATACGGAGTAGATCCGGTGGTGGCCGAAAAGTTTAAA
>JAUSHA010000012.1 GCA_030648815.1 bacterium
GGCCGGGCGCCGGACAGCATTATTGTCTCCCGTCCGCTCAAAGACGGAGCAATTGCCGATTACCGTGTCACTGAAGCCATGCTCCGGTATTTTATTAGAAAGGCGGTTGGCAAGATCGGCATGGTTAAACCGGAAGTGCTCATCTCCGTACCGGCTGGTATTAACTCCACCGAAAGAAGGGCGGTCATTGAAGCCACCATGAACGCCGGGGCCAAGGCCGCTTATCTGGTCAAAGAACCGGTTTTGGCGGCTATCGGAGCCAAAGTGGCCATCAACAGCGCTTCCGGCAACATGATTCTAAATATCGGCGGAGGGACAATTGAAGTGGCCATCATCAGCTTGGGAGGGATAGTTAACGCTTCTTCGGCTCGGGTGGGCGGAAACAAAATAGACGAGGCCATCGTTGATTATATTAAAAAAAAACACGGCTTGGCTATCGGAAGCCGCACTGCAGAATTGATCAAAATCGCCATCGGCAGCGCGGTCAAACAAAGCAATGAAGAAAAAATAAATGTGCGAGGCAGAGATCTGACCACCGGCTACCCTAAAACGGTTGAAATCGGTTCCAATGAAATCACCGAAGCCATGCAAGACCAGTTGCGAGAAATTATTCAGACCATCAAAAATGTTTTGCAGGATACGCCGCCCGAACTTTGCTCGGACATTATTGATAAAGGCATCGTAATTTCCGGCGGGGGAGCGCTGTTAAAAAATATTGATACGCTGGTTACTAAAGTTACCGGCGTGCCATGCCGGATCGCTGACGATCCGCTTCTTTGCGTCGCCAAAGGCACCGGCGTGGTTTTAGAAAATCTGGAGGTCTATAAGAGGAATATCATGACAAAGAGATAAAAAAGCGCGGGGATTTCCCGCGCCAAGATACTATTTTTTTTCGGTGGATTTCCGGATACTTTCCGCAATATGGGCGAGATTGTCAGTTATTCTGGCAAAATTTCTGTCCATATTCATCAGAATTATTATCAAAACTATCAAAAACATCAAAACAGCGACACCAAAGAGCAAATCCATGTTCAACCTCCTTAATAAATATATCGTATCATAGACACATTACGATGTCAAGTTTAGCTAATAAAAAAATCGCTTTGGTTCATGATTGGCTTTTGGGCTTGGGCGGAGCCGAGAGGACGCTGAAGGTTTTGCATGAGATGTTTCCACAAGCGCCGATTTATACTTTTTTTTATGATAAAAAATATACAGATAAATTTCTCCCGAACGCACAAATCCGCCCCTCTTTCGTCCAAAAATTCTATAAACTAAAAACTATAAACCATAAACTATTTTTGCCCCTTTTGCCTATCGCCGCCGAATCATTTGATTTAAGCAGTTATGACTTGGTGATTTCTTCTTCTGTCGCCTTTTCCAAAGGCCTGATTTTAAAACCAAAAACAAAGCACATCTGCTATTGCTATAGCCCGACTAGATTTTTGTGGGATTGGCACAACGAATATAATAAGCAAAACAAAAATAACGGCTGGTTAGCCAAAATTACTCAGCATTTTTTACGAATTTGGGATCGGCAAGCAGCCAATCGGGTCGACCAATTTGTGGCCATTTCCAAAACTGTTCAGCAACGGATTAAAAAATATTATGGACGAGATTCTGTGGTTATCTATCCGCCAGTCGGTGGGTATGTGTCCTCTCGGGACGCCGATTTTCCCAGCGAGAAAATCAGGGATTATTTCTTAATCGTTTCTCGTCTTTTTCCGCACAAAAACATCGACATTGCCATTAAGGCCTTTAATAAGTTGGAATTGCTCCTAGTGATTATTGGCGCTGGGCCGGAATATGGGAGATTAAAGAAAATGATAGAAAATAAATCTATGATAAAATTACTGGGAGAAGTGCCGGATGAGGAATTGGACAATTATTATGCTAATGCCAAGGCCTTTATTATGCCCCAAGAAGAGGACTTCGGCATGACTCCCTTGGAAGCAATGTCATTTGGCAAACCGGTTTTGGCCTTGCGCCGGGGAGGAGCATTGGAGTATGTTTTGGATGGCATCAACGGCGAATTTTTTGATGACCCTCATCCGGCCGTCTTGGCCGATGGGGTCCGCCGACTCAATGAAAATTATAAAAATTACAGTCCATTAGTCATTAAAAAAACGGCCGAGAGATTTTCCCGCCGTCGATTTGAAGAAGAAATTAGAAGTTTAATCATCCCCCAATAACACCATAAAAGGAGAGAACGCTATTAAAAGATAAAGGGCTAAAAAAACAATAAAAGAAACAAAATCAACTCTTACCAAGCTAACGAATAAACCAGCCATTAGGACTATATAAAGAATAAATGCCAAAATGCCTCCTCGCGTTTTTATAATCATTCTCCAATACAACCACTCTCAAGACACTATTAAGTGCCTTGATTCAGTTCGAAAAATAACTTATTCGAACTACCAAACAGTTGTAGTGGACAATGCTTCTGAAAGTTCTGAAAGAGATAGTATAATAAATTATGTTAAAAGTCAAGGCAATATTACCTTGCTGGAAAATGAAAAAAATCTTGGCTACGCAGGAGGAAATAATATTGGAATAAAATATGCTTTAGCCCACAATGCGGATTATGTTTTTATTTTAAACAACGATACCACTGTTCCGCCGGACATGCTTGAAAAGTTGGTAAGCGTAGCGGAAAGTGACTCTAAAATTGGAATAGTGGGACCGGCCATCAAAGAAGGGGACGGGCGAACCGCTTATTATGGCAAAATTTCCTGGCTGAAGCCGGAGTTAAAACATGTCTATGGAAAATCAGCCATACACCTACTCGAAAATTCCCGAGGAGATTCTATGGGCGGGCTAAAGCACCGTCCACCAGAAACTTCTCCTGACAGCGACCGTCGAGGGTCGAGAGTGGGTGGTATGGCTGATTTTCCTAATCTGGCACTAGGGTCGAAAGAATATATCATCGGGGCGGGAATGCTCATAAAGAAAGGGGTGCTGGAAAAGATTGATGGCTTTGATGAAGTTTATTTTCTATATTTCGAGGATGCCGACCTCTGCCTACGGGCACAATTAGCCGGCTACAAGCTCAAAATCGCCCCAGAAACGACGATTTACCACAAGGTATCGGCTAGCACCTCTGCTCTTGGCAAACCGCTGATTTTACGGTATCATATGAGGAACGCTTTGATATTTAATTCCCTCAATGCGCCCTGGCCGGTTAAGTTCAGTTTGATCTTCTGGTCCGGCTACATTTTACTTAAAAACTTTCTTAAAGTTTTTCTTTTCCCGACTAAAATACTGGCCGGGGAAGCCATCATCGACGGGGTACTTGATTTTTATAAAAGCAACTACGGAAAGATAAACTAAAATGCAAAATAGAACTTTTCCGTTTGCCAAAGTTCGAGGCAAAATCGAGGATTGAGACGAGGCGTATACTGATACGGCGAGGAACAAACGGAGATTTTAACGAAGAAATTGAGCAAACCTGAAAGGATAAAATCACGATGAGCCCTTAATTCTTAGGGGCTCCGTGATTTTAGCGGAAAGGTTCCATATCATATGAAAAGAATAGGAATTGAGTGCCATGCTCTGGAGACCAATCGTTGGGGAGTGGGGCACCATTTAGCAAAACTTCTCGAAGAAATTTCTATAAAATCTGAACTCGCCAAAGAGTTCAGATTTTATCTTTACTTCAAGGGCCGTATTCCCGATGACCCCTTTCTCAACAATCCCATTTTTGTAAAAAAGGTCTTAAAATTGCCTTTGATCGGCCCTTCTTTTAATATTTTTTTTCACCTCCTTTTGCCCCTGTCTTACTTCCGGGACCGTCTGCAAGCCGTCTTTTTCCCAAGTTTCATGCTGCCGGCATTTTTTCTGGGCAAGTCACTGGTAGTCCTCACTAATGATGTTCATTATGAGTACACGGAAGGACAACTGCCATTCCGCTACAAACTTGCCTATAGAATTTTCGCCAACTGGGCAGCTTGGCGAGCTACCAGAATTACCACTTATTCCCAAGCCGCTAAAGATGAGATGGTAAAAATATTTAAAATTAATCCGGACAGGATCAGTATAAATTATCTCGGCCTTGGCCTACATGGTCATCTTGTACATCATGTACAAGATGACCATGTAGTGGATAACTATTTACTATATGTCGGACAGGCCTTTCCGCGCCGACGAGCCAAGGAGACAATTCAGGCCTTTGCTATTTTGGCCTCGAAATATCCCAACTTAAAATTAATTTTAGTCGGCCAAGATAAATACAATCCGCCCATTCTGCAAGATCTAGTTAAAGAAACGAATCAAAAACTCGGCATAGAAAGAATAATTTATCATAGTTATGTAGAAAGCGACGAGGAACTGCAAAGGATGATTGCTGGAGCAAAATTATTTATCTATCTTTCTTCTTCTGAGGCATTCGGCCTGCCGCCTTTGGAGGCATTGGCCGCCGGCGTACCGCCGGTAGTTAAAGAAAATGTTCTCAATCGGGAATTATATGAAGGCAATGCTTTTTATTTAGAAAATGAAAAAGACCCCGTCCAGATTGCGATGGTTTTGGAAAAAGCTCTGGCCGATACAACCAAACAACAAGAAATCATCCAAAATTCAGAAAAAATAATTTCAAAGTTCAGCTGGAAAAATCACGCTGAAAAATTCCTTGAGACCATGAGAGAAATAACCCCCAAATAATGAAACATTTTAAAACACTTCGACAACCAATTAATATAGTTTTTTTGATCCAAGTTGTAGTGGTTTTTTTGGTGGCTTTCGGAGTGTGGCCACGGGTTTTAATCCTTCCTTTGACGGCCTTGATCGCCATTTTTATTTTGCGAGCCGATTTGGAAACATCTACCGCTTTTTTTATTCGCTCCGTGCCTATCTTTGTGGCTATTCCTTTTACTTCTTACTTTGATTCTTTCAACATATGGAGAATCGCCAGCGGACTTATTTTCTTGAAGTGGTTTTATACTAACCAGAGGTCGAGTGGGAACAGTTTTGTGAGCGCCGTCGAACAAAACTATGTTCCCCGAGGCCTCATGGGAAAAATTAGAAAATACCCCCTAGCTTCTTTGCTAATACTTTTTATTTTATTTTCTCTTCTTTCGCTTTTAGTGGCCAATGATTTTTTTGCCGGGATCAAGAGAATAATTTATTTGATCAACCTCGGTTTTGTTCCTCTGGTTACTTACGACTTGGTCAAGAAAAATCATGAACTGGCCAAAAAATTCCTCGGCAATGTTTTGATCTCAGGAGTAATCGTGGCCGGAGCAGGCCTGGCCCAACTTTTCACTGCCTATCTCATGGACTTGTACGCTTTTCTTGGCTTTTGGGGAGATACCGTCCAACTTGGTTTCTACGGTTCTCAATGGGCTCGCATTGCTGTAGAAGGTAACACTTGGTTTGCCTACTTCGGCACTCAATTATCCTTGCGTCTTTTTTCCACTTTTACCGACTCCCATTCTTTCCCGGTTTATCTCCTAATGACCATTCCGGCCTTGTTGGCTTTGGCTCTACACAAAGTATTTACACAAACTGACCAGAGGCCGAGGGGGGATGTTCACCGCTTGTCTGCCCCCCAGCAGACAAGCTCTCGCGATTTTAAAAAACTGATTCACATCCGAGCTTCTTGGTTAATTCTTTTGCTTCCAGTTTTTTATCTTTTAGCCATTTTGAGCGGAACCAGAGGAATCTGGCTGGCTATTTTAGGATCACTTTTAGCTCTGCCATTTTTAATTAAAAAAACTAAACAAGTCGAAGGAAAAAATATTTTAAAATATTTAGGATTGCTTTTGCTTCCCTTCCTGATTCTTTTTTCGGTTGCTTTTCCTATTATGGGTTCCGACCAGTTTGGCCTCCAAAAAGGGGATAATCAGATCTTGGGGAGACGGATCCGTTCCATTATTGATTTAGAAGAGACCTCCAATAGTGGACGGGTGGAAATTTGGAAAAAAACAGCTGAGTCGATAATTCATCGCCCGCTCCTGGGGGTGGGAATCGGTAATTTTCCGACCGTCCTTTCTCAACACACTGATTTGGCCAAAGCCGGCTCCTCTGCCCATAACCTTTACTTGCACATCGCCGCTGAAATCGGACTGATTGGACTTTTGGTCGCTTTGGGAATTTTGACCATAATTTTAAGCCGGGCCCGGACAGTTTTTTGGCAAATTCCGGACAGTTTTTTGAAAATTTATAGCGCCGCCTTTATCCTTTACAGTTTGTGGTTTTTGTTTTATTCTTTAACGGATGCGATTCTCTTTGACGAGCGCGTTTTCCTTGTTTTTGCCATCAATTCAGCCATAATTTTAGGTTTGTATAAAACAAAATCCGCCGTAGCGGATTAGCGATTTATACCAGATAACTGCACTAACGGTGAGTCACCTTGGTAAAATAACAGTAAATATCATCGGATGCATCAGATAATGGCGCTCTGGAAACCTTGTTTTCTTTTATCAAGTTTTCAAGAGCAGAATATATCTCCCTATCACTAGCAAAAATAAACTTATTCTTTAATATTTTAACTATAATATCCGGTTCACATTGACCGCAGGTATGCAGTAACTCAAATAATTCGTTTTCAAATTCTGTCCCTGCTATATCCTTTATCTCAATAACAACTTTATGGGCCATTAGTAATTCTCCTTTTAGTATAAATAAAAAGAACTTGCCAAAATTAAAGCAGTTAAATTGAAACATGTCAAATCCTCTAGTCACAATTAACTTAGTAGTCCTTAACGGTAAAAAATATATCCGCCATTGTTTAGAGGCGGTTCAAAAACAAACTTATCAGAATCTGGAGGTAAATATTTTTGACAATGGCTCAATCGACGGCACCAAAGAGATCGTCCAAGCTTGGAAACGGAGTTTCCAAGTAGAAACTACCTTTCCAATCAATCTAATCGAGAGTTCTAAAAATCTTGGCACCTGGCCGGGACAGGAAAAAGCCATGGAATCCTCACATGGAAAGTATGTCGTGGCTCTTTCCGTAGATGTGCTGATGGAACCCCTTGCTGTTGAGAAGGCGGTGGCCGTTTTGGAAAAAGATGAAGGCATCGGCGCTCTGGAGGCCAAAATTTTACAATATAAAATAGATGATGAGCAGGTTGTCAAAACAAATCTTGTTGACACGGTCGGTTTCCAAATTTTTCGTTCCAGAAGGATAACTAATTTAGGCCACGGTGAAGAAGATCGGGGACAATATAACCAAGAAAAAGAAATCTTTGCCGTGGAAGGGGCGGCGCCTATTTTGCGAAAATCCGCCTGGGAAGAACTACGGGTCTTTGGAGAAGTAGCCGACCGGGAGATGTTTTGGTACGGGGATGACTTGGATTTGGCCTGGCGCATGAGATTATTCGGCTGGAAGCAAGTCTACAGCCCGCAAGTCGTTATGTACCATGACCGCTCTACCACCAAGGGAATAAGTGGGGGATGGAAGGACTATTTATTAAGAATAAAGGACCGAAAGAAAATTCCCATTTTTAAGAAACGCCTGGATTGGCGTAATAAACGTCT
>JAUSHA010000026.1 GCA_030648815.1 bacterium
ACCGGCATCGGCAATCTTTTAAAAAGTTCGGGTATTGAATCAATGGGGGATAATCCCATAATTTTCGCTCTTTCCAATCCTATTCCGGAAATTTTTCCCGAAGAGATAAGGAAAGCAAAAAAGAATTACATTTTTGCCAGCGGCCGGCCCGATTTTAATAATCAAATCAATAATATTATTGTTTTTCCGGGCGTCATGAGAGGGCTTCTGGATACCAGAATAAAATTAAATTTAGTTCTTGAATGTAAAATTGCCGGGGCGGTAGCTTCCTTAGTTAAAAATCCCAAAGCAAATTATATTATCCCTAACCCCTTCGACAAGAGATTGTTAAAAACAATAGTTAATTGCATCAAAAGATATGGTAAAATATCTGACTAAAGAAGGTTTAGAAAAATTAAAAGAGGAATTGCAAAGGCTGGAGACCGTTGATAGAAAAGAGGTGATAACAAGAATCAGCCATGCCGCTTCCCACGGCGATTTAAAGGAGAACGCCGGTTATCATGCCGCCAAGGATGATCAGGGGTTTATTGAGGATAGAATCAAAAGATTGACTTCAACCATAAATCAAGCCGAAGTAATTGAGGGGAAGAATAAAGATACGGTCCAGATAGGCTCTGTCGTTTCCCTGAAGTCAGAAAGCGGCCAGGATAAATATCAGATAGTCGAGCCGGAAGAGTCAGATATCATGGCGGGCAAGATTTCTTTCAAGTCATCTTTAGGAGAAGCGCTTTTAGGCAAAAAGAAGGGAGATATCGTAAAATTCAGCGCTCCCGGCGGCGCCAAGGAATATAAAATAATTAATCTTGAATAAAAGGTCGCAGGTATAATAAATAATAGAAGAACCCGCCTTCGCACAAGGCTACGGCGGGCGAAGCAAAAATATGGGCATAGGATGGGCAAATAGAAAAAGGTTAGACAGAAAAATAAAGAAGAAAAATCGGCGCACATTGAAGAAAAAATAAAACGGCAAAGCCGCGAGTTCTTCGTTTTTATAAAAAGCGTTCTCCTTTGGAACGCTTTTTTAAATTTTATCCTGCGACTATTTCTCAAGGCGAGAAAGTGTCCTTCCCGCTTTTTGAAGAAATCTCCGGAATTTTTTATTGTCTTCTTTAGAAAGAAAACTCTTAAGATGAGGGAGTATTTTTTCTTCCGTTGCAATTAATTTTCGAAAAATTTTAATCGGGCTTTCTTCAGAAAACGGTGAATCATTTCTGCCAAGCTTTCCTTCTGCAAATAGGTCGCAGACCCGGTCCAGATAATGGATGAAGTTATGCATAGCCATGATGTAATTGCGCTGTACTGCCTGCTTGAAGCCCAGTCTTCTAAGCTGCTCTTCCTGATTTTGTTCAAAAAGGGAAATTTGGCCGGAATTTTTTTCAAAAAGAAATCCGCTGACTATCTTTCGGAATTCCGGCACCTTGTAATTGCCGACTATCGCCCTTGTTGTCCACCAATTCAAGTCCTCCTCGTTTAAATTGCCCTGCGCATGAAGTCTGGCGATTTCCGTGCCTATGCCCCAGGATATTTTTCCATCTTCTACGTATCTTTGATATTTAATGGGGAGCTCGCAGAATGAAAGAGCATGTTTTATCGTTTCAGGAGATCTTCCCACCTTGCGGGAAAATTTTGAAAGGCTGTATCGCGGATCGGTCTCCCGGATAGTTTTGAAAAGCAGATTATAGAATTTCGCTTCTTCATGGGGAGGCACCCTGACATGGATATTTTCAGAGGCCTGGATAAATATGGCGTCCAGCGGAAGAATATTGACGCAGGCCCGGACATCTACTCTTGAGTCGCCGAAGTGCCGTTCGTAGCATCCGCCTTGGCCGAATTTTTCATGACATTGTTCGCAGCCGATATCCCGAATATGAAGGCAGGCGCGGTATCTTCTTTCGCCTGCCAAGAGAACATAAAAGATTTCGGCATTATTG
This sequence comes from bacterium, assembly GCA_030648815.1. Classification (GTDB taxonomy): domain Bacteria; phylum Patescibacteriota; class Minisyncoccia; order Minisyncoccales; family MHMH01; genus JACPGX01. The sequence continues at coordinate 1,932 of JAUSHA010000026.1, forward strand.
TCAGTTGAGCAGATAATCTTTTTCATGGAAAAATCGGTTCCCCAGAGATGATTTACCAATTCAACATAGTCCCGGCAATGCTCTCTGTCAAAAGAGGCGACCGTCAGGGGATTATAAAGATTTTTTTGGGCGATATCATTGGCCAAATATTCTATTTCCTCAAAAGTTTTTCTCGGCTGGGGCAAAACATTGATTATTTCCAGCGGAAGTTTCATGCTTTCAAAGTAATGCGGCCGCAAATCATTTTCATCTTTTGCCATTATTAACCTCCTATTGGAAAAGAGCAATTTATTGATTGTATTGTTCCATTTGCCTAATGCGTTGTCAACTTAAACGGCCCCCTTAGGGGGCCGTTTAAAGATAAGTCATTCGCGACTGACCTAACTAGGAAAGATGTTTAGAAACAAGCTTGGTCATTTCGAACATTGAAACAACCGACTTGCCTCCGAAAACTTTTTTCAAGTTTACGTCGGCAACGATATTGCGCCTGTTCTTTTTGTCCTGGAGGTCGTTCTTTTTAATATACACCCAGAGTTTTTTGACAACTTCTGATCTGGGCATTGGTCCCTTGCCGACTACTGGAGCGAGATCTTCGCTGATCTTCATCGGCTTCATGAACGCAGAATTAGATTTTGCCATAGTATTATTTAAAATTATTATTAACGACCTTTCATTAATAAACTATACCAAATTGCATAGGGGGTGTCTATGGCCCTGTGGATAAGTGCCATTTTCATGGTATTGACTAAGACGTTGAGTAGATTAAAATAAAGATGGCCCCGCCTTAGCGGGGCAAGCAGAAGGGAGTGAGTGTCGGCGTATAATAGAGATCTCTCATTTTATTTTTCTTCCTATAGCATCACCCTGAGATTTTTCGAATGGGCGCTAAATAGGAATAAATGCCAAGCTTGGTAGAAAACGAAATGGGCTCAAATGCATAAGTACTCCCCGACATTCATTTCCTTCTGTTTCACCCGCCGTAGTCCCGAGCGTAGTCGAGGGACGAAGGAGGGCTTCACCCGTCCAAGGACGGGCTTTTTTTTAATAATTGATATGATATAATGTACAAAAGGTCGAGATAATTAAGAATTAAGAAATAATGGTATGAAAAAATATTTATTAATTATTATTTTAGCCATGTCGTTATTGGTGAGTACGTCAGCGGTTCTTGCCGCTAAGGGAGGAGTGCATGGCAAACCCGCTCCCGGCGACGGAGATGGCACGCGTCCCCCGATCGTTCAGCCGTTCGCGCGAGCCCCAATAGCCCAACCATTTGCGAGGGCACCCATAGCTCAACCTTTTTTATAATTTGGCTTTTCGCGCCTTGCGGGAAGAAGTTGAAGAGCAGATTGAGCTCTTAGACGGGAAGCCGGGACTGAATAAAGAAGAAAGGAGGGTTCGCGACAAACTTAAAGAAGCCTTGAATGTCTCGGAAGAATTCATCGGCAAGGAAATCAAGGATATTGAGAAAGAATTAGAATAAAATTAGATATAAATATTTTCCGGTAATTTTAGCAGCGGGGGGCTTTGCCCCCGCTTTTAATTTTATTAAACGAATTTTATCCATCTGCTGTATCGGCGTTTTAAAATCTAATCCCATGCCCACATTCCCATTTGAATCCAAACACTTGTATAATAAATTTATGAAAAAAAACAAATAAGAAATATTCATCACAAGACCTATGTCCGAAGAAAATACAGCAAGTATCAGGGAATGAAAATAGCGGATAATGGGAAAACTGCGAGAGTTCGTTGAAGCAGGACTCTACGATGACCAATCGCTATTTATCGGTTCATTCGAAAAAGCCGCCGCAGAGGCAGACGGCGGACTTCATTCTTTCGGGCAAAAGTGGCAAGGGCATTATCCTGAACGTCACTGACAGAAAATCAAGAGCGCCGTTCCTTGAACAGATTATTGTCGTCACTGTCAAAAAAGTTTATGCTGCTTTCAGAAAAATAAAAAAGAGATTTCCTAAACTGCGGACTATCACCGCCGATAACGATCTTCTGCTTACGAGGTGATAGAAAATCATCGAAGAAAACAAAAAAGCGCCAAAGCGCTGAAAGAAAGAAAAAATCCGAGTGTTCGGATTGAGGGGGGGGTCGGCGGGGATGTACGGCCGTTCGTAATTGTAATACCGGATAAACTCCGGTGTTTCTTTTTTCCAGGATTTCATCGTTCCGGGAATTCTATTCAAGTAATCTTTCTGCTCCATGTCGTATCTCGGGCAACCAACGAATTTTTTAACGTGGGTCAAGTCTTTTGCTCTACTTGTATGGCCTGGATCAGAAATCTACCCGGCTAAAGACTAGTTGCAATGAAGCTCCGATTTGGATTAAGGAGCGCATAGTTGATCCATGGGGAGAGGGGGAAAATGCGCCCTAAAGATAAAATGGGACCCGATAATATAGGGATAATAATCCATTAAGTGTCACAAGGAGTTATAATATTAGTAATGTTTTATAATCTGTTTATTAATGTTTATGTATGTTGGTAGTCAAGAACAGCAAACTAACTGGCAATCCTTATTTGAATAATCTTGAGTTGTCATCTGGGCGGTCGAGATTATTAATCGACATATAAAATCTTATTTTAAGTAGTTATCTTGGGAGTCGAGATTTTAAGTTGACAGATAA
>JAUSHA010000041.1 GCA_030648815.1 bacterium
ATTACTACTTTATCTCCAAGAGTTCTACTTCAAAAACTAGAGTAGAGTTGGGGGGAATAGCGCCCGGCACCCCTCTCTCGCCATAAGCCAAAACGGGGGGAATGGTTAATCTTCTTTTCTCGCCAACCCGCATGCCTAAAACTCCTTCTTCCCAGCCCTGGATTACATTGCCATTACCCAAGGTAAAACTAAAAGGCTCTCCCCTGTCTAAACTGGAATCGAATTTCTTGCCGTCCAAAAGAGTGCCGGTATAATGAACGACGACGGTGTCGCCGGTCTCTGCCGCTTTACCGGAACCCATCTTTAAAACTTCTTTTAAAACTTCGCTAGTTTCCGGTTTAGCGGTAATTTTTTCTTCCGGCATTTCTATTTTTGCAGTCCCCTTTTTAGAGAAACCGTAATAATAAACCAAACCTCCTATGGCTAAAATCAGAAAAAATACTATATAGCTTTTCATGTATTTATATTTTAGTTAACCCCGACGTTTCGGTCGGGGTCCCGACTTTACGTCGGGATTATTAAATCTTAATTCATTATATATTTACTCCATTCAACGGGCAAGGGTATGGCAATTTTTTTAATTTCGTCTGCGGTCGCAAGCTTAAAAGAAATTGAGCTTTCGCAAAGGGCGATGCTTCTGTCCGGCAAAGAAAATTTGGCGCCGTATTTTATATCGCCTACTATTGAAAATCCGGCCAAAGAAAGCTGGGCGCGAATTTGATGAAATTTTCCGGTGTGCAATCTGATCTTTAAAAGGGAATATTGATCGCTGGATTTAACGACTTCATAAGAAAGCTCCGCTTTCTTGCCCCCTCCCTCAAACGCTTTCTTTTTCTTTATATCTTTTCCGAGATAATTTACAAGCATCCCTTTTTTCTCCGGGAATTTTCCTTCCACTACGGCATGATATATTTTTTCAATAGTGCCATTTCTAAACTGCTCCGAAAGCCGCGAAGCTCCTTTACTAGTTTTGGCAAACAGCACGATGCCGGAAACAGGCCTGTCTAACCTATGCACTAATCCCAGAAAAACATTACCCGATTTCTTATATTTTTCTTTAAGGTACTTTTTAACCGCAACCATCAAATCTTCGTCGTGACTTTCATCCGGCTGGGTCAAAACTCCCGCCGGCTTATACACTGCGATCAAATGATTGTCTTCATATAAAACATCGGGACTCATACTTGCTCTTGCTTTTCGTCTTTGTCTAAATCCACTTCTTTCTTTATTTCTTCAAATTCGTTTTCTATGTCCTTTAACCTTTCCTTGCTTAATTTGATCAGAGACACGGCTTCTTTGACCTTCTCCAGGCCTTCTTCAACGTCAATTTCTTCGCGGCTGTCAAACCACTCGGTAATTTCGGACAACCGTTTTAAGTTTACGTTTAAATTTTTCGCGTCTGTTTTTTCTTTAACCATATGGAATTATTTATTATTAATTATTTTTTTAACTTCGGAAATAATTTTGCCGTCGGAAACCCGCAGATCTATGGCCTCCCCCATTCTAACATCGCCGGTCTTTCTGACAACCCTGTTGCCGGCCATGGCTATGCTATAGCCCAATTTCAACTGCCTTTCGGGATTATTAAGAAGAATAACTTTTTCCGATTGGGCTAATTTTTCACTAAGCGATAACAATAAAGATTTGAATCCCGCAAGAGATTTATCCAAGCAATTCTTCAGGCCAATTCTGGCACCGGATATGGCATTTTTAAAATTTTGCAGAGAAATCTTCAGTTTGTTTTCTATCATTTTATAGTTTTCAAAAATCTCCTGATAACTGCCGATAATGCCTCTTTCGTATCTTTCCAGCAATAAAAGGGCTTCCTCCCATGATTGATTAAGATAATTTGCCGCGGCCGTAGGCGTGGAAACGGAAACATCGGCGGCAAAAGTTATTAAGGGTTCGTCTTTATGATGGCCGACTCCCGCTATTACGGGAACCTTAAAATTCGCCACCTCCCTGATGAGCGCTTCATTGTTAAATGGCATCAATGATTCAAATGAACCGCCTCCTCTGATTATCACCAGAACATCAATATCTTTATTCTTGAATGTCCTGATGGATGATAAAAGGTCGCCCACCGCCTCTTGTCCCTCCACTCTGGAATCTATCATTTTAATCTTAAAGCCGAATTTTCCGACATTATTAAGAAAATCGGCCAAAACCGCTCCCTGCCTTGAAGTAATCACTCCGATATTTTGAGGATATTTGGGAATAGGCCTTTTTCTTTCTTCGGCAAAAATACCCTCCTCGGTTAATTTTTTCTTCAATTCGTCGTACTGCTTTTTCAGTTCGCCGGCGCCTGAAAGCTCGATGGTTTCGGCTATAAAAGAAAGCTTTCCGAGAGGGGCATAAATTTCAGGATAGCCCGAAGCTAAGATCTTCATGCCCGTTTCCAACCTTATTCCGTAAAGATTGTATCTTGTCTTCCAGATTATGCAGTTAATCACCGCTCCATCCTTCTCGTCTTTTAAAGAAAAATAAACATGCCCCAAAGAGCTGATCTTTATTTCCGTAACTTCTCCGATGATTTTCGCCTTAGAGCTTTTCAATCCGATATTAAGCAAGTAAATAAACTCCGAAACCGAAAATATTTTATTCTCAAAAGATTCCATATTCGGTTAATTTAAAATATTAGTGATTATCTTTATCATTGTATCTTTTTCCCCGGGATCGCTCACTGCGATAAGGATGGCCAAGGCTACCAACGCATTATCATTAATTTTCTTTTCCCCATTCTCCCTGTAAAGATAATTATTTTTATCTAAAAAATAAACAAATAAAAACGAGGCAATCCGCTTATTACCGTCGGCAAGCGGGTGATCTTTGATAACCAGATACAAAAGATGTGCGGCCTTTTCCTCAATGGTCTTGTAAAGCTCATTTTTATCAAACGTTTGGTAAAGATTCCTTACAATACTTTCTAATTTGCCTTCATATTCTTGACCGAATAAATCACTGGCTTCCTTGGCGACCACGAGTTCTTTTTTGAGACCTTTAATAATTTTTTGAGCATTTTCATAGCTCAAAACAAATACCGCCTTTTTACCCAACCTAATTTTTAATTCGTTTTTATCATACTGCTCCAAAAGAGTGAGCGTTTTAGAATAATTGGAAAGTAAATTTAATATCTCTTGCTCTTGGCCAGAAAGCAATTCATGCTTCGCTTTATTCTTTAAGAAATCAATAGCAGTCCGTAATTCATTAAATTTATTTTCTGCATCCAGTAAGCGCTTTTCGTTAATAGCATATCCATTGATGAGATAATTTTTAAGTGTTTTTGTCGCCCAAATACGGAATTGAGTTGCTCTTCTAGAATTAATACGATAGCCGACTGAAATTACAATATCTAAATTATAAAATTTGACCGGTTTATCTGAACCAGCAAT
>JAUSHA010000046.1 GCA_030648815.1 bacterium
TCAGTTAGTTCAATAAGTAAGCGCAACACTCTGGTAAGATGAGTGTATGCCATACCAACATCTATCTATAGAAGAGCGGGAAAGGATACAGCGCTGCCTCTGGGAAAGGAAATCCATCAGAGATATTGCCAAGGAGTTAGATCGCTCAACTTCTTCCGTATCCAGGGAAATTAAGAGGAATCTTGATTCTATCGGCCGGCGCGCATATATCCCAAGAGTTGCAAACCAGAGAGCTCTGCTGAAACGTAAAAGCAGGGGCAGGCACGAGAGGTTAAAAAACCAAGCGGTTCGCGATTACGTCGTCAGCCGTCTTGAGCTCCGTTGGTCTCCCGAGCAGATAGCCAACAGGATGCGGCAAGACATTGGAGAAACCATATCCCACGAAGCCATTTACCAATTCATCTACTATCAGATTCACAGAGAAGGATACGGCTACCTAAGACCCGGCTGTCATGATTTGAGAATGTATCTCAGAAGAAGAAAAAAACGCAGAACTCGCAAGGGCTGCAGGAGATGCCAGAGGATATTTAAAGAAAGAGGATCTTCCATCAACGAGAGGCCGGACGTCATCAACCAGAGAGCGAGGTTGGGCGACTGGGAAGGAGATACCGTGGAATCAATTGACCACAAACCAGGAATCAATACTTTGGTGGAGAGAAAGACAGGAGTCGTCTTCATTACCAAGCTCGAAAGTAAAACTAGCCAGGCCACGACAACAGCCGTAGCGGAAAGAATGGCGGTATTGCCCAAGGAAGCCAGGCGATCTCTCACCCGAGACAATGGACCAGAAAACCAGGATTGGCAGACCATAGAAGAAAAGACCGGACTAAAATGCTACCATGCCAACGCCTACCATTCCTGGGAAAGAGGAACCAACGAAAATACTAACGGCTTGATCAGGGATTATTTCCCCAAGAAAACTGATTTTACAATAATATCTCAAGAAGAAATACAAGAGGTTGAGAATCTTTTAAACAGTCGGCCGAGAAAACGACTCGGCTGGCTCACGCCCTTGGAGGTATTTTCAAAAGAATTAAACAGGTTTAATATTAGTATTAATATGCCAAGTGTTGCGCTTGCAGGTTGAATTCAGGTCTCAAAGTCTTGACATAAACAATGATACGTGCTATTATCACCAGAGTCGACTGCGGAACGGACTGGCCCAGTAAGCCTACCTAATTCCCAGCGATAAAAAGAAGGAGAAAGGCGATGTCAGTTAATTTATACCTCAACGACAATGTCAGAAAAAGCGAATTGTTCAAAAGTGAGCCCTATCGTAATGGCACCGGCGATCAAATGACTTTTGATGGCATGTCTATATTCGGCGAAAAAGGCCGACTGCATATCATATGGGGGAATGACGATCCCATTCCTGAAATACTAAAAAATCTGGTGGAGGAAGTCTCGTGTCATGAGGTAATTCCCCAAATGGGTCACAGGGAGTCTGGTATATATCGGCACGAGACCGCGGAATGTGAGCTTACCCCCGAAGATTACGGAAACGCCAAACGTGAAAAGCCGATGTACAGACTCAAGATTACCGCGAAAAATCTTGAGGATATCCAAGCGATTATGCACAAAATAAAAACCGGCACGATTTCTCCAGATGAAAGTTATGAGGGGAACCAGCATGGTAAAACTCGCCAGCAACTTGAAAATGAGCTTCTATCAACTCGGCAGGAGCTGGAAAGGCTTCGCGAGGAACGGAAAATAGCCATAAGCTATCGCAGTGACTTCATTGATGCGCACGAAAAGAATGCTCTCGTTCGCAATCTCGCCAATGACTTACTCGGCACCTTCCGTTGGCCACTCGTGAACCGACGAAGCTTGGCGAAAAAAATCGCCAAGATCCTCGATTAAATAATCACCCCGTACCAAACAAGCCCCGTGCCTGTTTGGACGGGGTTTTGTTTTACCTATTTATTCAGGAAAGGGATTCGAGGTTGAGGTTGATGTTTGACTGCCAATCTGGTTCGTCGTAGCTGTGGAGAAGTTTGCTGATGTATTGCTTCAGGTATTCGTATCTGTCATCTGTCTTCGCTTCAAATTTGATTGTCAGGTAGGGGGCGTTTTGCGAATAACGGATAACGAACATGGCGTCTTCAAAATCAACCCTCACGCCGTCCCCTGCCCGCTCATCATCAATGATTTGAGCATCTTGAAAATCTTTTTTCAGCGTCGGAGTGATTTTTTTTATCAAATCAATTTTCTTATCGTCGGCGCAATATAGTTTTATTTCCGGGCTGGAGATGTATTTTGGAATAGCGGCCATGGCCGAAGAAAGCGATTGGTTGGTTTTTGCCAAATAGCTTAACAAGCGCAAAGTTGAATAAAGGCCGTCGTCATGATTATAGAAATCAGCTGAAAAAAAGAAATGGCCGGACAGCTCGCCGATAAAAGCCGCTTTAACTTCCTGATTCTTTTTCTTTAAAAAAGAATGGCCCGTCCGCCACATGAAAGGCTTGCCGCCATGTTTTAAAATTGTCTCCTCAACGGCTTTTGAGCAAAGAGTGTTGTACATAATGGTGGCTCCGGGATGTTCGCTTAAGACATCGGCCGCAAAAAGCGCCACTAAAACATCGTTCCACAGAATATTGCCCTTGTCGTCAACAATACCGATTCTGTCGCCGTCGGCATCGTAAGAAAATCCCATATCGGCTTTCTCTTGCAGAACTTTTTCTTTCAAACGCCGGGCAACAGCCAAGCTCGTCGGATCGGGAGTCCCCAAAGGAAAAGATGAATCCAGCTGGCAATTGCTCTCAACCACCTGGCATCCGGCCTTCCTTAACAAATCGGGGGCGACGGCTCCCGCAGTAGAACAGCTCGGGTCAATCACCACTTTAAACTTCTTTTTTATCGGCAACCTTTTAAGCAAATCGGCAAAATAATCTCGGCGGATATCGCATACTTTGACGGAACCGATTTTTACGCCTTGCCGATAATCTTCTTTTTCTATTATTTCCCTTAACTCTTGAAGGCCTTCGGAGACTAAAGTTTCAGAGAATCCATTAGCGAGCTTGAAGCCGTTGTACTCAACAGGATTATGAGAAGCTGTCACGTAAATTCCTCCCTGGCAGTTAAGATGGTATTGCGACCAATAAAAAGTGCCGATGAGATTCAGGCCGATATTGATTACATCAATTCCGGACCAGCTCAAACCTTTAATAACGGCTTGGCTGTATTCCTGGCTTGTCGCCCTGGAATCAAAACTGACCACCGCCTCTTTTATGCCCCTACGAATTAAAAAAGCTCCGAAAGCTTTGCCGATATGTTCGGCTATTTCGGGATTAAGATCCTTGTTGACCAAACCGCGAATGTCATAGCCTCGAAATATGTAGGGGTTGACTTGCATAATATAATTGACTTATTATATCATATATTATAGAATCAAAACATGGCAAAACAATACGAATTGACCTATACGATTGATAAAAATCTGGCGCTTGATGAAGCAAACGCTCTTTTTGAGAGGGTGGTTTCTTATTTTCCTCAAGCTATTACATCCGGAAAAGAACGCGACTTTTTCAGTTTGGAGTTTTATTCAGAGCCGGAAATAATCCAAGACCTTGAAAAAAAGATTAAGTCGGAACCTCAAATTAAAAAACATGTTATTATAAAAAAGGAGAAGATAAAAATAATGCGCATGCGAACTAAGACTAAAAATGCGCCGGAGCCGGTTTCGAGCCAAGAAGAGCAAAAGGTCGAAAAGGCGCAACTAAAAGAAATTGACGAAAAACTCAAACAAATTTTTGGAGAATAAAATATTCATATGAATTTAAACAAAGTTATACTTATCGGCAATATAGCCGCCGAGCCTGAATTAAGAAGCACTTCTACCGGTAAAAACGTCTGTAATTTCAGAATTGCCACCAACCGCATCTGGAAAGATGCGGCCGGCCAACAGCAAAAAGAAACTGAATTTCATACGATCGTCGCCTGGGGCAAGTTAGCTGAAATTGCTTCAAAATACTTGACTAAAGGCGCCCTGGCTATGGTTGAGGGAAGAATAAGAACGAGGTCGTGGCAGGATCCTTCCGGAGTTAAAAAATTTCGAACGGAAATCGTCGCCGAAGCTTTGCAGTTGGGACCAAAAAGAACGCCTGGTTCTTTCCCTAATTCGCCGGCATCGGAAGAAAAGAATGACGAAATACCCGTAATCGAGGAACCGAGACCCGCCTCCGAAAATTACGGCGAGGCGAGGGAAGAAGAAATTGACGTAAAAGACATACCGCTTTAATATGTTTAACGTTAAAGGTTGCGCCGTTAACCTTTAACGTTAAACATATTAAATAGATTTCATGAACTGCTATTTTTGTCAAAAAAACATACAAGCGATTGATTATAAGGATACCAAAACGCTCAAGCGTTTTATTTCCGGTTTGGGAAAAATCAGGCCAAAAAAAAGAACTGGAACGTGTTCCAGTCATCAAAGAAAGATTGCCAATGCCGTAAAAAGGGCAAGAAATTTAGGCCTGCTCTCCGCCACCAGAAAGTAATTGCTTCCTGATTTTCTTTGCTAAATCAGGATTTTCTTTCAAGAATTTCTTTGACGCATCTATCCCCTGCCCTAATTGCTTATCTTCAAACTGGAGCCAGCTTCCGGCTTTTTTTATTACGCCATTTTTAACTCCCAAGCTGACTAGATCGGCAAGATAAGAAATGCCTTCGTTGTAATAAATGGCGAATTCGGCAATTTTAAATGGAGCGGCCACTTTATTTTTGACAATTTTTGCCCTGATCATAGAACCTATTATTTGATCTCCCTGCTTTATCTGGGCTATCCTGCGCAAATCAATCCTCACCGAAGCATAAAACTTAAGCGCCAGTCCGCCCGAAGTGGTTTCCGGATTGCCGAACATCACGCCAATTTTCATTCTGATTTGATTAATAAAAATTACCGAAGTTTTGCTTTTGGCGAGAACTCCTGATAATTTTCTTAAAGCTTGCGACATTAATCTCGCCTGAACGCCGATTGACGCATCGCCTATTTCTCCGGCTATTTCAGACTTTGGAGACAGTGCCGCCACCGAATCAATGACAATGACGTCAACAGAGTTAGATCTGATTAATGTTTCCACGATTTGCAGGGCCTGCTCTCCGGAATCCGGCTGGGATATTAAAAGATCGTCAACCTTGACTCCGATTTTTCTGGCGTAATCAGGATCCATCGCATGTTCAGCGTCAACGAAAGCGGCAACGCCGCCTTTTTTTTGGGCTTCAGCGCAAACATGCAGGGCTAAAGTGCTTTTTCCGGTAGATTCCGGTCCCAAAATTTCTACAACCCTGCCTCTGGGAAACCCGCCTACGCCCAAAGCCAAATCAAGCGAAACTGAACCGGTGGGAATGACATCAATATCAACTGCCCTAACGTCCTTGAGCGACATTATGGCTCCCTCGCCAAACCTTTGTTTAATCTCATCAATAGCCTCTTGCAAATCACCGCTTATCTTTGACTTAATTTCCTCCTTTTTTTGTTTCGTCATATTATTATTATACATTATACAAACATAAACTCAAACTCTAGCAAACCAGAGTTTACAGACGCCCGACGTCTGTAGAATCTCACTTAATTACAAGATTTTGATGATTCTCCATGCCTTCGGCGTAATGCTTTTGAATTTCACCCAGCGTCAGGGCTTTTTCGTAAATGCGGACTTCGTCGATGAGGCCGTTGAAAAAACCGTAGCCGTGACTCATTACGCCAATCCTTAAGTTCTGATTCGTTGCGGCAGTCACCCGCGAGTATATGCCGCTTGTTTGTTCATTAACCAACTTACCATCAAGAAAAAGCCTGATATAAGCGCTTCCCTTAAAAGTCCCCACAGCGTGATGCCATACGCCGGTTGAAACATTTCCAATCGGAACTGACGCATATACACCACCCATATCCACGCCGGAAGAAACTATGAACCCTAACCAAGAGCCGCCATATACTCTTTCGAGCCTAAACCCAACGTCTATACCTGCTTGGCGGTCCCACTTTGAAACTAATACGTCCATCGAATAATCTGTGCTGTCCCATACATTTGATTTAAACCAAGCTTCAACTGTAAATTCTGCGAAGTTTGAGTTGAACAAAGAAGGATTGCCTAATTCCACATAATCATTCACCCCGTCGAAGCTCAAAGCGTATTTGCCTGTTCCCACTCCGGCTGCTAAATGAGGGGTGTCGGAAGTAAAGACGGCTCCGTTGACTGCGCCGTGGTTGTTGTAGCCCGAGCCGTCTTTAGTGGGATTGGTTTGGTCGTCAAAACTCCATATACCTACGGCGTAAGCTCCCAGATTGCGCTGAAGCGACTGGCTAAATTCCAGAGTTTTGGTGATTTTAGCTTTTTCCCGAATGCCTGCCATGGAAACTAAAACCACGCTGGCTAACAGGCCAATAATGGCAATGACAACTAAAAGCTCAATTAAAGTAAATGATCTTGATCTTATCATCAAGTATTGAACCTCGTAGGTTAATGGTTAAACTTTCTTCCAATCTTCAGGGTTTTCCCCTGTGACTTCCGCTTCATTATTTATTGCGGGACCAACAGCTATTTCCGTATTTATTAAAATCTCTCTTGGTTTAGCTCCTTCGCCGGGGCCGACTACGCCGCTTTCTTCCAGCATATCAATTAATCTTGCGGCTCGGGCATAGCCTACTCTTAAGCGTCTTTGCAATAAAGAAGCTGAAGCTTTTTTTGCTTCAATCACCAGTTTTTTTGCTTCCTCAAAAAGCGGATCTTCCGAACCTTGCGAAAAATCGAAATCATGGCTCGCCTCAAGAGTTTTTTCCAATTCTTGGGTGAGCTCAATGGTTTGAGTCGGCTCTTCTGCGCCGGTGGCCTGATCTTTTATGTATTTTACCACCCTTTTAACCTCTTTATCGGAAATATAAGCTCCTTGAATGCGTCGGGCTTTTGAGGCTTCGGCGGAAACAAATAACATGTCGCCTGAACCCAAAAGCTTTTCTGCGCCAGCCATATCCAAAACTGTCCTGGAATCAACTTGCGAAGCTACCTGAAAGGTAATCCTGGAAGTAATATTGGCCTTAATCAAGCCCGTGATAACTTCCACTGACGGCCTCTGGGTGGCTACAACTAAATGGATACCTACCGCCCTGGCCATTTGAGCCAGCCTGACAATACCCGCCTCTATGTCCCTGCCGCGAGCCGCCATCAAGTCAGCCAATTCATCAACCACTAAAACAATATAAGGCAAAATAGGCGATCCTTCTTTTTGCATTATTTCGTTGTAAGAGGCGATATCTCTGGCATGGCCTGAAGCTAAAACGTCAAACCTCCGTTCCATTTCAGAAACAAGCCATTTTAAAACATTAACGGATTTTTGCGCATCCTGAATCACCGGAGTTAAAAGATGGGGCAGATCGTTATAGATATGAAACTCCACTCTTTTGGGGTCAATTAAAATTAGCCTTAATATTTCCGGAGAATTTTGATAAAGCAGGCTCATAATTATACTGCTCAAACAAATTGTCTTGCCGGTGCCGGTAGAGCCGGCTACCAAGAGATGGGGCATCTTTGCCAAATCGGCATAAACCGGATTTGCCGCCACATCTCTGCCCAAGGCTATGGTTAAAGTAGAAACGGAATTTTGGAAACCGGAGTGTTCCATCAAATTCTTAAGGCGAACCACTGTTCTTATCCTGTTTGGCAGTTCAATGCCCACCAACGGCCTGCCGGGAATCGGTGCTTCAATTCTGATAGGATGAGCAGCCAAAGCCAAAGATAAGTCAGAAGAAAGCGTCGTAATCTTAGACAGCTTAACTCCTTCTGCCGGCTTTAAAGTATACTGGGTAACGGTGGGACCGATATTGACTTCCGACATCTCCACCTGGATATCAAAATTCTGAAGCGTTCTTTTAATAATCGCTGAATTGATCCTGATGTCGCCGGCTGAAGGCACGCCTTTATCCGATTCCAATAAATCCACCGGCGGCAGGTTGTAGTTTTTTAAAAGTTTTGATTCAATCGGTTTGGCTTTAAAATCAATTGATGAATTTTGCGATAATTGCGGAGCCGCTACCGGAGGAAGCGACTCTATGGGCCTCACTTTAAATTTCGGGCCGAAAATCTTTTTAATAACTGACTTGCCCTGAGCGAGCGAAGCGAGTCGAACGGGTTCATCTTTCTTTCCCGGCCGATATAAATACTGCCAAAAAATTACGGCTCCGGTAATTATCAATGCTATAAAAATAATCTTGGTGACCAAGCTGCCAAATATCTTTAAAAAAGGCCAGGCCACTAAAAATCCTGCCCAACCGCCCTGCTTTTCCTGAAAAGTTTCAAAAATGCCGCCTATGCCGAAGGTCAAGATTAAAATTGCCAGAATCACCGGCCATTTATTTCTATCTTTCAAACCAAAAAAGGCTATTCCGCCAAGAAACAGAAACAAGGGCAAGCCGAAAACAGCTTTACCGAGAAGCAGGGTGGCCATCTTCATAAAAAGCTCCCCTCCCCCGCCGGCTAATCCGAAGAAAGATAGGGCGATAATTATGGCGACAATCACCAATGTCGCCCCCAAAATCAAACGCTTAGTTTCTTCGGGCAAAAAAAACTTTGACGGTTTTTTCTCCCTCCTCTCAAAAACTTTCCTTTTTCCATTTTTCTTTATTTTAATCATTATTCAATTTTACCATTCTTAAACTCAAAACTCAATAATACGCAAAAGGGCATCCGTAGATGCCCCTTTAAATCTAATTATTTAACTCGCTTTCTTAATACCCTCTATTGAACCTTATTATACCCTTAACTCTTAGGGTACCTTTTTCATCTCGGAAAAAACGGTGATTAACCATGCCCAATTTCGCTCGAAGTAGACTAGACATTATGTAACGAAAAGTGTCCCATCGGATTACTCCCTTTAGCCATAATTTAATTATTTTCATTTCACTCCTCCTTATTTTTAATTTGACTAATTAAAGCATCCTACCAGATATCAAAATAAAAGTCAACCGGATGTATTAAATTCAAGGGATTGCTTGACTTAGTCAAGCAATCCCTTATCCTTAATCTTCAATGGTGAGATGGGTGATTTCTTGGTATTTTTTATCTGATAAGACCTGCTTAACAAAATCTCGATATTTTTCCGGTGTTAGGAACATCTCCCCTAATATGCCCTTATCAATAATAATTGATCCTCTTTTACCGGAATATTCCTGATGAGTGCCCCAAGGATATTCATCTACGGATATTATTACTGTCTCCATATCTCTAATCCCCTCTTCTTTAAGTTTTGGTTCCACTAATTGGCCGGGATTTATTACGTTAATATAGACCAAAAGATACTGCAGATAAATTTCGTTTTCTACTAAGACTGCCTTAAATGGCCCCTCAAACAAACTTCCGGAACGCTTATATTTTTTATTAAAATATTCAGTGTATCCTAATCCGAATTTATGCATGAACTTACTGATTCCACCGTCCTGTAATTCTTCTACCAATAAATGATAATGATTGGGCATTAAACAGTAAACTAAAATACGCACAAGCGACTTCTTCCCTTCTTTTGCTATGTAATCTTTTAATATTTTAAGATTTACTTCGCCGCGATTTTTCTCTATCTGCCACAGAACATTGCTGGAATTTTTTTCATCGTTGAATAGACACAATGCCTGCAAGCAACGCCACTTATCAGCATCTTCCATAAAAATATCCCTTTTATCTACTCCCCGATTATAAATATGGTAAATTTTCCCCGGTACAAATTTTACTTTCCTCATATTGCTAAGTTACTTGACTAAGTCAAGCAACTACTACTTGTTTGTTATCCAATCGATTCTTTTATCCATTTTAGAAATTCGCTATTTCCGTCTATTTTAATAAAGGCAATTATTGGGCATTTGTCGCTATGGATCTTTTTTACTTCGGAAATAATTTTGGATTTATTTTTTAATAAAGTAAACCCTTGGATATTGTAATATTCTTTCTCAACAATTTTCCCTCCCCACCAATATCTAGAAGGACCCTTAATAACTAAAGAGCCGGCAATGAGCCTTTTTTTAATCAAAGTATCGGAAATTTTATCCGCTTCTTTTTTAGTGGTGGCGCTTATTAAAGTTTGGCAGAAATCTTGTCTCTCCATACAAAGAGATTATAGCAGATATTCTCCTAAAAATAAAAACGAACGAGGATATCGTTCGCTTTTATTAGTTGCTTGACTTAGTCAAGCAACTGCCTATTTTCGGCGGAAGCCGGTGCCGGCGGGGATGAGTTTGCCGATGATGACGTTTTCTTTCAAACCGCGCAACTTGTCTTCCTGACCGTCAATGGCCGCTCTGATTAAAACCCTTGAGGTTTCCTGGAAGGAAGCGGCTGAAAGGAAGCTGTCGGTTGTTAAGGCAACCTTGGAGATGCCCAGCAAAACCGGTTGAACGGAGGCCAGTTTCTTTCCTTCTTTTTTAAGTTTTACGTTATCCTCGGCTACCTTGGCTCTTTCCACCACCTGGCCATTGCTGAAAGTGGTATCTCCGGCGTCTTTTATCCTCACTCGAGAAAACATCTGCCGAATAATCACTTCTATATGCTTATCGTGAATAACGGCTCCTTGAGAAGCATAAATTTTTTGAACTTCTTTGACGATATATCTTTGAGTCTCTTCTTTGCTTAAGGCCCTGAATAATTCTTTCAGATCCAAGTGGCCTTCGCAGAGCTGCTGGCCCTTCTTCACTTCTTGGCCTACCTCTACCCAAATTGCTTTTTTGGGAAGAATCTGATACTCCATAATATCTGTTTCCAGCTTAGATTTCTTGGACTTTACTTTCTCTGTTGTAGCCTTGGCGGGAACGGATGATTTAATCTTAATAATCCTGTCCTGCGTTATTTCAACTACCTTGCCGTCTACTTGAGAAATCATGGCTTTTCCGGAAGGAATCCTGGCTTCAAAAATTTCCTCAACACGGGGAAGACCCTGCGTAATATCCCCTCCTTCGGCCACACCGCCCGTATGGAATGTGCGCATGGTCAATTGAGTGCCCGGTTCCCCAATAGCTTGAGCTGCGACAACGCCTACGGCATTGCCGAATTTAATCAATTTATTGGTTCCCAAATCCCAGCCATAGCATTTTTGGCATACTCCCCTGAATGTTTTACAGCTTAAAGGCGAACGCGCTCTTATTTTTTCTATGCCGGATCCGATAATCTTATTGGCTATTTTTAAATCAATAGTCTCCCCCGCCTTGCAAACACCTTTAATATCATCCAAATTAATCCTCCCGATAATTTTTGAAAGGAAATTTTGCCCGACGCTGTCGGCATCTTCTTTATAAATGAAAATACCGTCCTGATCCTTACAATCCTCGTCGGCTATAACCATTTCGTGGGCAACATCAACAAGCCGGCGCGTTAAATAACCGGCGGCTGAAGTCCTCAAAGCGGTATCGGCTGTTCCTTTTCTAGCACCGTGAGTGGAAATAAAATACTCCAAAACATCAAAACCTTCCTTAAAAGAAGACTTGACCGGCAGTTCAAGAATTTCACCGGCCGGGTTGGTCACCAAGCCCTTCATACCGGTCATTTGAACTACCTGCGACCAAGTTCCTCTGGCTCCCGACTCAATAATGGCCATAACAGAGCCCGACTGAGGCAATGTTTTGGTGACTAATTTTTCAATTTCAGCCTTGGCTTTCTGCCAGATGGCTATAGCCTGGGCTGTTTTCTCTTCCTGGGAAAGCAATCCTTTTTTATAATACTCTTCGGCGGCTTCAATGGCTTTTTCCGCCTCCTGCATTATTTTACCTTTTTCCGGAGGCACGATTAAATCATCCATTCCCCAGGTAATGCCGGCAACAGTGGACTGCTCAAATCCGAGATTCTTCATTTTATCTAAAGATATTTCAACCATTTCTCCGGTATAATTTTCAATAACATCGGCGATCAATTTTTCTATCTTCTTGGAATTCATATCTTCATTTTGGAAAGCATAATCTCCGGGCAAGGTATTATTAAAGAGGACTCTTCCCACGGAAGTTTCAAGTATCTGGCCGTGAATTCTTACCTTAATTTTTGCTCTGATATCAACCACATCCGAATCTAAGGCCAAAATAGCTTCGTTCTTTGAGCCGAATATTTTTCCCTCGCCCTTGAGCCCGGGCATTAATTTTGTCATCCAGTAGCATCCCAGAACAATATCTCTTACCGGATTAATCACCGGCGAACCGGTAGCCGGCTTTAAGAGATTGAGAGTGGAAAGCATAATTTCCCTTGACTCTGCTTGAGCTTCTTCCGATAAAGGAACATGAACGGCCATTTGATCTCCGTCAAAGTCAGCGTTAAATGCTTTGCAAACCAAAGGATGAATCTTAATGGCATCTCCTTCAACCAAAACCGGCTGAAAGGCCTGAATACCCAGTCTATGAAGAGTAGGAGCTCTGTTTAACAGAACCAATTTACCTTTGACTATCTCTTCCAGAATAGCCCAAACTTCCGACGGCGCCTGCTCAATTAATTTAGAGGCGCCCCTCACATTATAGGCCAATTCCTGATCTAAAATCTTCTTAATGACGAACGGCTTAAAAAGCTCTAAAGCCATTTTCTTGGGAAGTCCGCATTGATGCAATCTTAATTCCGGTCCCACGACAATTACCGATCTGCCGGAATAATCAACTCTTTTTCCCAAAAGATTCTGCCTAAAACGGCCCTGTTTTCCCTTTAATATGTCGGCTAATGATTTCAATAATCTTTTTCCGCCGGTTGTTGCGGTAGTTGTCTGCCCCTTTCTCATGCCGTTATCAATTAAGGCATCCACCGCCTCCTGAAGCATTCTTTTCTCGTTTCTGACAATTACTTCCGGAGCGTTGATTTCCAGTAAATATTTAAGCCGGTTATTTCTGTTAATAACCCTTCTGTAAAGATCGTTGAGATCGGAAGAGGCGTATCTGCCGCCGTCTAATTGGACCATGGGACGCAAATCAGGAGGCAAAATAGGCAGGGCGGATAAAAACATCCACTCCGGCTTAACGCCGGCTCTCAACATTCCCTTAAGAACTCTTATTCTTCTTAAAATTTTTCTCCTGTTTATCGGCGATGTTGTTTCCTGCTCTTTTTCCAATTCTTTAATAACTGACTTTAAATCAGCTTCCTGAAAAATCTTCCTTAAGGCCTCCGCTCCCGTTCCGGCTTCAAAGACTTCGCCGTATTTTAGAGAAAATGATTTGTATTCCAATTCGGAAAGCACTCTCAATAATTTCAAAGAATTAACCTCGTCTTTGGCCTTATCCCTCGCCGCTTTCAAATCCTTAAGCTTAGAATTCTGCTTGCCCGCCGGCTTGCTCGCCGAAGTCCCGCTAAGCGGGACGGAGGAGGGTTTATTCGCCGGCTTAACTGCGGGAATTTCGGCATAATCCGGGCTCTTGGCTTTTGTCTTATATTCTCTTTCTATCTCTTCCAAAATCATATTCTTCGCTCCTTCGTTGACTTTGGTAACGATATAGCTGGCGAAATAAATTATTTTCTCCAGGTGCTGCATCGGTATATCCAAAACCATGCCCATTCTTGACGGCACGCCTCTTAAAAACCAGATATGCGAACAAGGTGTCGCTAATTTAATGTGACCCATTCTCTCTCGCCTTACGGAAGCCTTGGTCACCTCAACCCCGCATTTGTCGCAGACAACTCCCTTATATCTTATCTTGCGGTATTTGCCGCAGTAGCATTCAAAATCTTTTTCTGGGCCAAAAATCTTTTCGCAAAACAAACCGTCTTTCTCCGGTTTTTGAGTCCGGTAATTAATGGTTTCGGGCTTGGTCACTTCGCCGTGAGACCAAGATAAAATATCTTCGGGCGAGGCAAGTTTTATACGTATTGATTCTAAGTCTATGACTCTCATAAGTTTATTATCAACGAATAACGAATTTACCGCGAATATACGAATTCGTATATTCGTAACGGATTCGCTATTCGTTGATTTGTTTTTTTTCTTTTACTTCAACGGCTAATCCCAGCGACTTTAACTCGTTCACCAATAAATTGAATGATGCCGGCACTCCGGGATTTCTGATGGGCTCGCCTTTCAAAATCGCTTCATAGGTAGCGGCTCTTCCCGGCACATCATCCGATTTGATGGTGAGCATTTCCTGCAAGGTATGAGCGGCGCCGTATCCTTCCAGCGCCCAAACTTCCATTTCGCCGAATCTCTGGCCGCCGAATTGAGCTTTGCCTCCCAAGGGCTGTTGGGTAATCAATGAATAAGGGCCGATGCTTCTCATGTGAATCTTGTCTTCAACCATGTGGACTAATTTCATCATATAGGCATAGCCTACAGTAATTTTTTGCGGGAAAGGCAAGCCGGTTCTGCCGTCATAAAGCACAGTTTTTCCGTCCTCGGAAAGCCCGGCCTCTTTCAATTCTTTTTTAATATCTTCCTCTGTCGCTCCCGACAAAGCCGGCGAAACTGCAATATATCCCAATTTTTTAGCCGCCAATCCCAAATGAGTTTCCAAAATTTGCCCTATATTCATTCTTGAGGCAACTCCCAAAGGATTAACGATAATATCAACCGGGGTTCCATCCGCCATAAACGGCATTTCTCCTTCGGGAAGCACCATGGAAACCACTCCCTTGTTACCATGCCGGCCGGCTAATTTATCTCCGGCATTAATTTTCCTCATTTGAGCTATCTGAACCTGAACTCTTTTGATGATGCCCGGCTCCAGCCTGTGGCCCTGATCTCTGGAAAAAACTTTCACGTCTATGACTCTGCCCTTTTTTCCGTGCTGCATAGAAAGAGAGGTGTCTTTGACTTCTCTGGCTTTTTCGCCGAAAATAGCTCTTAATAATCTTTCTTCCGCAGTTAAATCCTGTTCGCCTTTGGGAGAAATCTTGCCCACTAAAATATCATTTGGTCCCACTTCAGCGCCAATCCTGACGATTCCCTCTTCGTCTAAATCTTTTAATTTTTCTTCTCCCACATTAGGTATATCGGAAGTGGTGAGCTCCGGTCCCAATTTCGTTTCCCTGACATCGCAAAAAAAATCTTCAATATGAATTGAGGTAAAGGCGTCTTCTTTTACTAATTTCTCGGAGATAATAATGGCGTCTTCAAAATTTCCGCCTCTCCAGGGCATAAAGGCCACCAAAGTATTTCTGCCCAAAGCCAAGTACCCCTTATCTATGCCTCCGCCGTCGGCAATAACTTCTCCCTTTCTTACTTTCTGCCCCTTTACCACAGATGGCCTTTGGTGGAAACAAGTATATTGATTAGTCCTTACAAAAGTATTCAACTGATAATTATTTTTGCCGATTTTTATATGATTAGCGTCAACTTCTGAAATAATCCCTTCTTCTTCGGCAACTATTACCTGTCCGGAATCTCTGGCAACCCTTTCTTCGGTACCGGTGCAAACCAAAGGCACTTCGGGCTTTATTAATGGCACCGCCTGCCTCTGCATATTAGAACCCATCAGCGCCCTGTTGGCATCGTCATTGCGTAAAAAAGGAATTAAAGAAGTGGCCATGGAAATGAATTGTTCGGCAGAAACATCCATAAAATCAATTTTTTCCCTTTCAATTATGCCGGGCTCGCCTTTTAATCTGGCCGCTACCTTGTCCGGGACAATCTTGCCTTTTTCATCAACCAGCACTCCGCCGTGAGCGATGTTGTATTTTTCTTCTTCATAGGCGGACATATAGACAACATCAGAGGTTACTTTCCCTTTTTCAACTTTAAAATACGGGGTTTCTATAAAACCATGCTCGTTAACTTTAGCATATCCCGCCAAATGACCGACTAAACCGATGTTGGGGCCTTCCGGCGTTTCAATCGGACAAATCCTGCCATAGTGGGAAGGCTGGACATCCCTGACTTCAAAACCGGCTCTTTCCCTGGTTAAGCCGCCCGGGCCGGTAGCCGACAGCCGGCGCTTATGCTCTAACTCGGCTAATGGATTTTCGTTATCCATAAACTGCGAGAGCTGGGAAGAAGTGAAAAATTCCCTGACTACCGCCATGACGGGTCTGGGATTGATCAACTGGGCGGGCATCGTAGTCGGAATATCTAATGTGGACATTCTGTCTTTAATATTCCTTTCCATGCGCATGAATCCGACCCTCATTCTATTTTGTAAAAGCTCGGTTAATGTTCTCACTCTTCTGTTGCCCAAGTGGTCAATTTGATCCGGCTTAGCTCCCGGCGTATTGTTTAATCTGATGATTTCCCTTAAAACAGCTACCACATCATCAACCTTGAGCACCCGATCTGCTATCTTAACGTCTTCATTAATTTTCGTACTTTGCGCTTTGGATTTCGTTTCCGGTAATCTCTGCCATGTCTTCCATCTGCCGACTTTTGAAAGATCATATCTTTCAAAATTGAAAAACATATTATCAATCAGCTCTTTGGCGGTATCCGGAGTAGCCATATCTCCCGGCCTTAATCTTCTATAAATTTCCACCACAGCGTCCGACTGATTTTTTGTAGTATCTTTTTTTAAAGTTTCCTCAATATATTTTATATCAGCATCCTTATCAACATCCTGAAAAATTTCCTTAATCGCCTCATCTTTATCAATGCCAAAAGCCCTCAAGATGGTAGTGGCGGCAACTTTTCTTTTCCGGTCAATTTTTATTCCGATAAAACCGGTGGCATCCGACTCAAACTCCAGCCAAGCTCCCCTGTTGGGAATAATTTTGGCTCCGAAATAATTTTTTCCGGACAGCATTCTTGAAGTAATAAACGCTCCCGGAGAACGGATCAGCTGGCAGATAGCCACTCTTTCCACTCCGTTCATAATAAAAGTGCCCCTTTCGGTCATTAAGGGAAAATCAGTTAAGAATACTTCCTGCTCCTTGATCTCTTTTGTTTTGAGATTAACTAATTTAACCCGCGCCCTTAAGGGGGCCTCGTAAGAGTCGTTGTTTAATTTAGCTTCCAGGTCATTTTTATACTTCGGCTCGTCTAATTTATAATCCACAAACCAAAGTTCAAGCTCTTTTTTGGTATAATCTCTTATTGGAGAAACTTCCGAAAAAAGCTCTTTTAAGTCCCTATCCCAGAACTTACGCCATGACTCCTTCTGCACGGAAATTAAATAGGGCAAGGTGAGCTTAACTTTTGAATCGCCAAAACTTTTAGTTTTTATGTTATGCATAAAATAAAAATTGCCCTGAACGAACGAAGCGAGCGAAGGGTTAAAAAATAATATTTAATTTTAACTAAGAGATGTTTTCAAGTATAAAAACAATTACAATATGAAAAAATTGCGTACAAAGTCTATTTTACTCGGATTCAATAACTTGTCAAGCCCTAGTAGCCCCTTAGGCTTTTTAACTTCTTAATGATATCGGAATTATCCGGATTCAATTCCAAAACTTTTTCAAACTCCTGAATAGCCAATGACGTTTTCTTTTGGGCCGCATAAGCCACGCCGAGGGAATAATGAGCGTTGGAATGGTTAGGCGATAAAAGTGTCACGGAATTAAACTGGGCAATCGCCTCATCTATTCTGTTATTATTGAAATAGATCCTGCCTAATTGAAATCTGGCTTCCACTTCAAGGGGGTTTTTATTAATTAAGTTTTCTAAATTTACTATCGCTTCGTCCGTGGCATTATCGCGTTCCAGCAATAAAGCCAGTTGAATCACGGCCGCGGCGTAATCTGATTTTTTCTCCAGAGCTTTATTAAAATTATCCTTGGCTTTTTTGTTATCGCCTGCGACTAAATACAGTTTTCCCAACTCTGTATGTAAAACAGGGTTAGTCGGTTCTAGTCCGATCGCTTTTTCAAAAGATTTAATCCCCCACTCCATGGCTCCCTGGGCAACGCCGCCGATCTCCCGATAAATAACGCCTAAAGTTTCCCAGCCCGATACTTGATTGGGGGCTAAAACCGTAGCGATTCTTCCCTGGTCAATAGACAAAGAAACTAACGATTTAATCCTTGAAGTGTCTTGCTCGGCTTGCGGCTTCTGCATCTCGCCTAAAGCCTCGGCTAAATAACTTCGGGCTAGGGCTTGCCTGTAATTCGAAGAATTAGGATTTTGGCTCACCGCTCTCTGTAAAATTTTAATCCTTTGTTCTCCCGAAACAGACAAAGCTTTAAAATAATTGGCATCCGCCAAATAGTATCTTGCTCCGTAAAAGTAAAAAGCTAGGATAGCTACTCCGAAAACAATCGCCAAGGTAAGGAAAATTAAAGCCGATTCCGGAAAATTTTTAAAAGAAATCTTTTTTTCCGGGGTTAAGGCGGGAGATACGGCGCGCCAAGAAACGGCGGATAATCCCAAGGTGAGCCAGAAAACAAAAGCCAGGGAAGTGTTTTGATAATAAACCAATTGGCTGATAACCAAAGCCGTAAAAGTTGCGATCAGGGGCAACCCGGCAAAATCTTTGGATATTAAAAGCCACGAAATAAGCAGAAATAATCCGATCGTGCCCAAATAAATAAGCAGCCCCAGGAAACCGACAGTTCCCAGCAACTCCGCAAA
>JAUSHA010000001.1 GCA_030648815.1 bacterium
AACCAGGGAAGAGAAAGCAATGCCTCAACCCAGCCTGTAATAAATTCGTACCCGACGAAAAGGCCTTCTGCGAACATTGCGGCGGAAGTAACTTTGCGGCGCCGATAAATCCTTAATAATGGTTGTAAAAAATATGCCAGACGATATTGAATTTCAAAATATTAAAAAGCAGTATCCGGAATTTTTTAAAGAATTCTCGGATAAATTAATGGAATTAATATCATCTGACGAAACCGCTTCCAAGATTTCGGACATTTGCCTTAAAAACGGAGTGAAAAACGACGAGACCGTTGAAGGCGTTTCGTATCATATTATTTCTGTTTTATTGGGCGCACTGCGTCAAGAATTATTATCTAACGCCCTTGTGCTAAACTTAAAAATTGACGCTCTAGTGGCAAAAAAGATTTATGAAGAAGCCAATCGTCTTATTTTTTCTTTAGCATCATCGCTTGAAACTCAAAAGCCGGCGCCAACGCCCGAACCCCCGCTCCCGCCCATAGAAAAACCCGAAAAACCAGCGAAAGAAGAACCGCCGAGGCCGAGAGGCAAGGATGTTTACCATGAACCTATTGTGTAGTTTGTATATTGTATCTGGTATCTTGTATGGAAAATGAAAAACCTAAAATTAAATCCTTTACCGACTTGAATACTTGGCAAGAAGGACATAAATTAGTTTTGATGATTTACAAAATAACCGAGGAGTTCCCTCAAAAAGAAACCTTCGGACTGATTAGTCAAATGAGGCGTTGCGCGGTCTCTGTTACCTCTAATATCGCCGAAGGTTTTAGCAGAAATACCGATAAAGATAAATATCAATTCTATTGCGTGGCGCAAGGATCATTAACTGAATTACAGAATCAATTATTGATTTCCCGAGATGTTAATTATTTAAACGAAGTTAATTTTCAAGAAATTATCCAACAAACCATCGTAGCCAATAAGCTGATAAATGGCTTAAAACGGATAAAGACTATCCCATACTAGATACAAGATACAAGCTACAAGATACAAAATACACGCCCATGGACCAATTTACTATCCCACAATTTATTGAGGAGAAGGCCAAGGTGATAGGGCCGATGACTTTCCAGCAGTTTATCTATGTCGGGACTGCCGGAGCGATTTGTTTTGTTTTTTATTTCACCATACCTTTCTTTTTTTTCATTATGGTGGCGCTGGTCATTTTTTCTTTCGCCATAATTCTGGCTTTCGGCAAATCGGGCGGCAGGCCTCTGCCCTTGGTTATTAAAAATGCTTTTGTTTTCAAACTGCGGCCGAAAATATATCTTTGGAAGAAAAAAGTAGGACCGCCTTTAAAATTAATCATGGCTAAAAAACCGGAAATCACGGCCATTAGAGAAAGCCCTGTGCCCACGGCGGTGGGGAAGAGCAAATTAAAAGACCTTTCTGATCAAGTACGCTGACGTTGAGTGTTTAACGTTTAAGATTAAGCGGTGCAACCTTAAACGTTAAACACCCAACACTAAACATCAAACATTATGCCAAAGACCGCATCAACACAAGATTTTTTGGAGATAGATCAGATAAGAGAAGGGGTCGTCATCTTAAAAAACAAAGCCCTACGGGCCATTATGATGGTCTCTTCTTTGAATTTCGCCCTGAAATCAGACGAAGAACAGGCGTCTATTATCTATCAATTTCAAGAATTTTTAAATTCTTTGGATTTCCCTTTGCAGATCGTCATACAATCGCGCAGGCTGAATATAACTGGCTACATAGACGGCATTAAAGTATTGGAGTCAAAACAGCCCAATGAGCTGTTAAGGGCTCAAACAGAGGCATACCGAAAGTTTATTGAGGATGTTGTCTCCGGCGCGCCTCCTGCCGGCAGATACGGCGAAATTATGGCAAAAAACTTTTTTGTAGTGGTGCCCTTTACTTTGGTGGAAACTAAAGGAGCTGACGGCAACCAGTTGTTGGGAGCGATAAAAATACCGGTTCTCACTGAAGAAAAATTTCAGATGGCCAAACAGCAATTATGGCAAAGAATGGAATTTGTGGCTTTAGGTTTGAGAAGATGCGGACTTCAGGCCATGCCTTTAACTACCCCGGAAATTGTTGAGCTTTTTTGGAGCTTGCATCATCCGAAACAAGCCGAGGTCGGATATTACCCCGAAGTCCCACCGGAGCTGGCAAAATAGAGATTAGCGTCTAGTGAGTTAGAATTAAACACTGACTCACTAAACGCTAGACGCTAATTCACTAAACGCTAAATATGAAACTATTTAAAAAACGAAAAAAAGAAGATATCCCTGAGGATAAAATATTCGAAACTGAAGCTATTAGGGCGGTGGATATTGTTGCGCCGGCTTCAATTGAAATAAAAACGGGCAACTTAAAATTAAGCGAGAGATTCGCCCGCTCTTATTTTATTTTCTCCTATCCTCGATACATTACAGCCGGCTGGTTCTCTCCCATCATCAACTTAGACATTCCGATGGACATCTCTTTCTTCATTCATCCGATTGAGGCTGGCTTGATTTTAAAACAATTACGGAGAAGAGTGACCGAAATCCAAGCCGAGCTCATGGAAAGAGAATCAAAGGGCCTGGTGAGAGATCCGGCGCTGGAAACCGCCTATCGGGATATTGAGGAATTAAGAGATCGGCTTCAAACTGCCCAAGAAAGAATGTTTCGGCTGGGACTTTATCTCACGGTTTATGCTGACGAAGAAAAAGAACTGGACGGCATTGAAACCACCTTGAGGTCAATGCTGGAATCAAAATTAATATACATTAAGCCATCTCTCTACCAGCAAAAAGAGGGGTTTACTTCCACATCTCCTTATGGATTAGACCAGCTTGATGTTAATGTCCCCATGAATACCGGCCCCTTATCCAGTATCTTCCCTTTTGTCTCTTTTGACTTGAGCTCCAACGAAGGCATTCTTTACGGCATAAACCAGCATAACAATTCTTTAGTTTTGTTTGACAGGTTTTCCATGCCTAACGCCAATATGGTAATTTTTGCTCAATCCGGTTCGGGCAAGAGTTATTTCGTCAAAATAGAAATTCTCCGATCTTTGATGCTGGGCACCGACGTCATTGTCGTTGATCCTGAAAACGAATATGAGCTTTTGTCAGAAGCCGTGGGCGGTTCCTATTTTAAAATGTCTTTGGCCAGTCCGCACCACATCAATCCTTTTGATTTACCGATTGCCAGGGAAGATGAAAAACCCGAAGACGTCTTGAGATCAAATATTATCAATTTAATAGGATTAATGCGCTTAATGATGGGCGGATTAACTCCGGAAGAAGACGCTATTATGGATAGGGCCATTACCGAGACATATGCGGCTAAAGACATTACGCCTGCGTCAGATTTCTCTCAAGCTGAACCGCCTTTAATGTCCGACCTGGAACAGGTCCTGGGCACAATGGAAGGGACTGAATCTTTAGTCAGGCGGGTAAGAAAATACACCAAGGGAACTTACGCTAATTTTTTCAATAAGCCGTCAACCGTAAAGATGGGCAATACCTTCGTGGCTTTTGGCATCAGGGATATGGAAGAGGGCTTGCGTCCCATGGCTATGTATATCATCACCCGCTATATCTGGAATAAAATAAAATCGGAATTGAAAAAGAGGATACTGGTAGTTGACGAGGCCTGGTGGCTAATGCATTCCGAAGATGGAGCGTCTTTCCTTTTTGGATTAGTAAAAAGAGCCAGAAAATACTGGCTCGGAGTGACCACTATCACTCAAGATGTTAATGATTTTATGAGATCGGAATACGGCCAGCCGATTATTGCTAATTCTTCGCTGCAATTTTTGATGAAGCAAAGCCCGTCCACTGCGGATGTTGTTCAAAAAACATTTATCTTAACCGACTGGGAAAAAGAATTATTAACGGGCGCCCAAGTGGGGGAGGGTCTTTTCTTTGCCGGACAAAAGCACGTTGCCTTGAAGGTTGTCGCCTCTGATGCCGAAAATCAATTTATAACCACATCCCCGGAAGAAGTAAAAAGGATAAAAGAGGCAAAAAAAATAGCCGAGGAGTCTAAAGAAGCCTCGGCTTAATGGCCACCATTCTCTCCGGCTCAAATCCTACGCTTTCGGTAATGATATCCTGCCGGCCGGCCAATTCCACATGGATAACCCTTCTGTCATAAGCCGACATCGGCGGCAGATATTTTTCTTTTTTAATCAAAGACACTTCGTCAGCAGTTGATTTGGCCATCTCTTTCAGATAATCTGTTTTTTTCTTTTTATAGTCGTTGATGTCCAAGTCAATGTAAAAACGGGCTTCCGAGGCGATCTTCTTTTGCAAAACCAGCTTCAAAAGACGCTGAACTTCCATGAGCGTTTGTCCGCCCTCTCCGATCAAAACCTGGGGGTCTTCCATTTTTAAATTAATGGGGATGGTTGAATCCTGCGGTGTTTTTATCTCTATGGCCTCAACAATAATACCGGTCTTGCCGAAGAATTCCCCGATAATTTCTTGAATTTTTTTAATATTAGATTGCGCCATGTTTCTGATTTCTTAGTGTAATATATTGCTGAAAAATTGTAAAGAGCGTTGTCGTCAGCCAATAGAGAGCGATGGCCGAAGGCATGCTCCAGAGAATAAATACCGTAAAGGCAGGGAAAAAATAGAGCATTTGTTTTTGCATCATACTTGAAAAGTCGGGCTTCCCTTTTTCCGCAGGGGCTTGCCCCGAGCCGTGTCGAGGGGTCATCATTTTTGCTTGCCAGAATTGAGTAGCTCCCGTGAGTATGACTAAAATAACCGATGCTTCCGTTAAATTTATCATTCCCAGAAAGGTTGTATCAACTCCGCTCATTTTCTTAACGCCGTCGCCAAAAACCTTAAAAAGAGCGAATAAAATTGGCAGTTGAACCAGTAAAAGCAAAAGCCCCGAGAAGGGATTAATCTTTTCTTTTTTATAAAGGTCCATCACCTCTTTTGCCTGCCTATTCTTGTCGTCTTTAAACTTCTCTTGAAGCTCTTTAATTTTGGGCTGGAGGTCTTGGAGGGCTTTCTGCGATTTAATGCCCTTGGCGCTTAGGGGATATAATACAAATTTAATTAAGACCGTCAGAGTAATCACGGCCATGCCGAAATCATGCCCTGGCAGATATTTGTATATTAAAATTAGCGCATCAAGCAGGGGCTGATAGAATACTGCATTAAAAAATGCCATAAGATTTAATTTAGTAATTTAGCTTTATAAATAAGCGCTCGCATACTTTCTGCCGCGCCCTTGAGATCTCTGTCTGCCGCTTTTTGGACTACCACCACCGCATCAAATCCCACGGCAATGCGCGGCAACTCCTGCTGGACAACATCCCTTAATATCCTTTTGATCTTATTCCGGCGCGTGGCCTTACCAACGCTTTTTTTGCTTATAATAAAAGCAAACCGGCTGGCTGATAAGTTATTATTAGTTAGCTTGAGAAATAAGAAGCCCTCTCTAAATCCTTTCCCGCCGCTAAAAACCCTCTCAATTTCCTTGGTGTTTTTAAGACGATTTTCTTTGGGCAACATGATGTTTATACCGCCAACCTTCGTCTTTTTTTATTCCTCCGTCTGGATAAAATCCTCCTCCCGTTCGAGGTTTTCTGCCTGATCATGAAGCCATGGGTCCTTCTCCTTTTTTTCTTTTTGGGCTGATAAGTAAATGACATATAATCATATGTTAACAGGTTTTACCCAACTTATCAACAGCGAACGATTATTCAAGCTCGTTTCCCCATTAGTTGACATATAATATGGTGGACCCGATAATGAATGTAGTATGGATAAAAATGAACTGTGGCAGGCCCTGCTTGCCCAAATCCAATTTAATATTTCCAAGGCTAATTTTGCCACCTGGTTCAGAAACACGGGAATTATCTCTAAGGAAGATGGTAGTGTTATGGTTTCTGTGCCTAATAATTTTTCTAAAGAATGGTTGGAGAATAAATATAACAAACTGATTTTTAAAATTCTTCGCAGCTTAGACGACGGGGTTAGGGAAATAAAATATAATGTCACCCATACCGAAACCAAGCCGAGGGAGATCCCATCTAGCCCCCCTCTAAACGATGTTTATAATAATTCGGCTCAAATGGATTTTGCCGAATTAAAAGTAGACAAAGAAACAAACCTTAATCCTCGTTATACTTTTAATAATTTTATAGTTGGGCCATTCAACGAACTGCCTCAAGCCGCTGCGCTGGCCATAGTGCGCACCCCCGGCCTGATCTATAACCCGTTATTTGTTTATGGCGGAGTAGGGCTCGGCAAGACGCACCTTATCCAAGCTATCGGTAACGAGATCGCTAAAAAATTCCCGGAAAAAAAGATAAAATACCTGTCTTCAGAAAAATTAACCTCCGGCATAGTGAGCTCTATACAAAATCACAGTATAGACAAATTAAAATTACTCTATAAAGACCTTGATGTTTTGATTGTTGACGATATCCAGTTTATAGCCGGCAAAGAAAAAACCCAGGAAGAATTTTTCCATATCTTTAATGGTTTATATGAAAAAAATAAACAGATCATACTTTCCTCCGATCGCCCGCCAAAGGCTATCGCCTCATTACAGGAAAGACTAAAATCCCGCTTTGAGGGAGGGATGATCGCCGATATCAGTCTTCCCGAGCTTGAGACAAGAATAGCTATTTTAAAGATAAAATCTCAAGAAAAAAAATTGAATTTTCCGGACGAAATTATTGAGTATGTCGCCCAAAACATTCAAAGAAACGTACGGGAGCTTGAAGGGGCGCTAAATAGGTTATCCGCCTATCAAACACTAAATAATAGGGTTCCGGACATAGAAACAACTAAAACGCTCCTCAAAAATGTTATTTTTTCTCCAAAAAAGACAACCAACCCCGATAATGTTATCAAAACGGTTGCTTGCTTCTATGACCTTAAAGAAAACGATATTCTCAATACTTCCCGTAGAAAAGAAATCGTCAAACCGCGGCAGATAGCTATGTTTATCTTAAGGGAGGAATTAAAAAGCTCATTTCCTTTTATTGGAAGAAAGTTTGGCGGAAAAGACCACACCACGGCCATCCATGCCCACAATAAAATTGCCAAAGAACTGGAAAAGGATGAAAATCTAGCCGAGGAAATCAACTTAATTAAGGAGCAGATATATAGTATAT
The DNA here is from genome assembly GCA_030648815.1 of bacterium. Lineage (GTDB taxonomy): Bacteria > Patescibacteriota > Minisyncoccia > Minisyncoccales > MHMH01 > JACPGX01. The sequence goes on from JAUSHA010000001.1 coordinate 7,121, forward strand.
AAGCTGTGGATAAAATCAAAGACTAAAAACTAAAGATTTTAATTAACAGTTTATCTCTTTATTAAAAATAAGATTTCAACAGGATAAATCTATAGCGGGCTTAGCCCGAAGGTAAAGGTTATCCACACACTAATGATAATAATAATTTAATAGTTTAATAATTATGAAATTTATTATTTTAAAAGAAAACTTAAATCAGGGGCTTAATTTTATAAACAGGATTGCCGGTAAAAACCTAACCCTGCCGATTTTGAATAATATTTTAATTTCCGCAGAAAAGAATTTTTTAAATTTATCGGCGACCGATTTAGAATTAGGTATTAAATATTGGGCGCTGATAAAAACAGAAAAAGAAGGCAAAATAACCATTCCGGCTAAAACTTTATCGGCCTTTATTAATTTACTACCGGATGACAAAATAAATATAGAATTAAAAAATCAGACCCTTAATATTGATTGCCAGGATTATCAGACTAAAATTAAAGGATTATCGGCGGAAGAATTTCCCATTATCCCGAAAATAGAAAACGATAATTTTATTGAGTTAAATTGCCGGGTTTTTTGCGAAGGCTTATCCGGTGTGGTTGATTTCGCGGTATTAAATCAAAATAGGCCAGAATTATCCGGCATCTACTTTAATTTCAGAAAAGATGCGCTCTGTCTGGTGACCACCGACAGTTTTAGGTTGGCGGAGAAGCTGTTGTTTTTTAAGGAAAAAACAAACCAGGAGTTTTCTTTTATTCTTCCGCAAAAATCCGTCAGAGAAATTATTAATATACTTTCAGGAAAAGAGGGAAGTTTGAAATTTTATTTTTCGCAAAACCAGGTCATGTTTGAATATTTAATGACCGAGACGGCACACCCTCAAATTCAAATCGTTTCGCGGGTTATTGACGGAGAATACCCCGACTATCAGGGGATAATTCCTAAAAAATATGAGGCCCAAATAATATTGCCGAAAGAGAAACTTCTAAATCACATTAAGACGGCGAGTATTTTCAGCGGAAAAACCAATGAAGTAAAAATTCGGCTTAACCCTCAAAAAGAGGGTATAGAGATATTTTCCCAAAATCCCGAGTTAGGAGAAAATCAGAGCTTTTTACAGGGACAGGTCAAATACAGCTCTGCCCCCAAGGAAATGGAAGTTTCTTTTAATCACCGATTTTTGATAGACGGCCTTTTAAATATAAAAGAGCCGGAAGTCATTTTTGAGCTCAACAACGAAGACGGCCCCGCCGCCCTAAGGCCCAAAACCGACTCCAGCTACGTCTACATCGTCATGCCCATCAAATCGGTTTGACAAAAAGCCGATAAGATGCTATACTTTATTGTAGAAAAATAGAGAATTTTAAGGAGGACAGAAGTGGGCACATTTCTATATGCGGTGTTTGTTGGCCTGGTTTCCTGGTTTGTTATAGCCCGGGGCCCAGAACTTTTCCCTGCGTTAGCGAGGTTCAGCTCCACGGAATTGCTCATGTTAACCTATGTAATTATTGTTCCGGTATTCCTGATCGTCCTCGCATGCGGGAAACGTTAGTTCATGAAAAAGGCATTCACTTCTTCCAAAGTGAATGCCTTTTAAAATTAGAGTCCTAAAATTTTTGCGATATTAAGAAAAACGATCCCCGCCGCCCCCCAGAACGGCAGAACAAGAATACTGCTATGCCCCCTATAGGTTAATTTTTTATAAATATAGAATTTTTCTCCTAAAATTTTCTCGAAGTTCTGGGCCAAACGGATTTCTAAAACAAAACCGACCACCATGCATGCTAAAAAATAAAGCAAGACTATCGGGCCCTCGAAATAAGCAAGAACCAATGTCCCTATTATCGGCCCAGAGATCATCGCAAGGTATTCCGACCATCTCCATCCTTTTGTTTTTTGTCCATACCAAATTGCGATTGTTGACCCCAAAAAATTAATAATCCAAAAATATAAATAACCCTCCATATTAAAATATTATACCCTATTTTGCGTGTAACGCTAAGAGAGCAAAAATACACGGGTTGCACCCGTGTATTTTTATTTAATGTCCACCAATTTAGTGGAGCCCCTGGTGCTATTGACAAAATAGATGAATGGCAGTATAATGTAGTATTGCAGTTGGAAAAAATAAAAGTCAAAGAAGGAGATGTTAGATGAAGAAATTGGTTTTATTTTTGATGGTGTTGGTTGCGGGGTTGCTATTAGGCGGATGCGGTGTAATAAGGGCTCAAGACAGACAGACATATTTTAATGGTGCGGTCCTCGTTGAATACCAGCAAAAAGCCGCACCGAGAGATGATTCTTTGACATTTTGGTTTTACGACAAGGGAACCTATGATATCTCATTTGTTTCGACAAGATGGAGTCTCCGCGGCAACGATGTCCCTCAAGATTTTCAAATTATAGTAGAATCATCGCCACGAGCGTATATTGTAAAGCCATATAGGCTTCCCAATTATTTAACGATAACAATAGAACACAGTGGCGCAAAGGAAAGCCGCGAGTTTAAATAACCAAAAATAGGAGGATTCAATTGTTGTGGACATTAATTTGGGCGGGATCTGTTATCTATCTCGGGGTCTGCCATATCTGGCATGACAGCATCATCCGGCCGTACTTTAAGGCGACGGAAGGACTTGGTCTCGATAAGAAGACTCAAAAAGAGGCTGTTGGCAAGATGATTCCAATGTGGAAAAAAATGGTCAGCCTAGTGTTGTATTTTCCTCTGAATGTAGCCACTCTGTGTTTAGCAGTGATAATTCTATGTCTGATAGCAGCTATATGGGTAGTACTAACTATCACTAATGGGATTATTTGGGTTGTTGAGTATGTATCCTGGCGCAATAAAAAGAGGAAGTTCAAAAAATATATCGAGGATACTCGCAAAAAGATACTTAAAGTAATGGAAAATCGAATGGTATAATATATCAGAAAATAGATTAAAATCCCCACAGATGTCCATGTGGGGATTTATTTTACGGCGTGGTTGAGCTGGCGATCCAGTTTTGGATGGCGGCTTCCCAATTTTGGTACTGGGGGTCGCGGGGGTTGAGTCCGGATGTTGAGGTGGCGGAGTTGATCACTTGCGTCGGTTCCGGCTTGATAAAATCCTTGGAAGGGTATAATTCCAGGGCTTTTTTAATAAATTTATTCCAAATAGGGCTGGCGATAGCCACGCCGGATTTTCTTTCTATCGGGGTGGAGTCATTGTTGCCGGCCCAAACACCGACGACCAAGGAGTTTGTGTAGCCAATGCTCCAAGCATCCTTATATTCCTGTGTAGTGCCCGTTTTCACGGCAACTTGATGCCCAGGGATGTGTAGCGACCCTCCATGGCCGAATATTGGGGCCCTCGCCTCGTCGTTGGATAAGATGTCACTTAATTGATCGACAATCTTTGGCTCTAAAACTCTTTTCGGGGTTTTTTTATTTTCTTCAATAATATTTCCTTTAGAATCCTCTATTTTTAAAATGGCAACCGGAGAAGTTTTTAATCCCCTTGCGGCAAAGGCGCCGTAAGCCGAGGTCATGTCCAATAATTTGACTTCCCCGCCGCCTAAAACCAAAGAAAGCCCATAATAAGATGCGGGCTCTTGGAGGGTGGTGATTCCTAAGGAATGAGCCAAGTCTAAAGTGTTCTGCAACCCTACCAGATAAAGTATTTTTACGGCGGGGACATTGATTGATTGGGCTAAAGCGTTTTTTAAGGTTATCGGACCTCTAAATTTTTCATCATAATTATTGGGATGGTAGCAGTCCATATCAAATTCATCTTTTTCTTGCTCCGCCGACGGGTCGCAGTCCGGGTTAAATTCAGTTTTAGCGTCCCACAAAATAGTTTCCGGAGCCAGGCCGTTTTGAAGGGCTAAGTAATAAGCAAATGGCTTAAAAGACGAACCCGGCTGTCTGCCCTTGCCGTAGACGGCCGCGTTAACCTTTGGGTCAAAAAGGCAAGATTGATCCTGGCTGCCGGAAACGCAGCCGTCCGGATATGATTTTCCGAAATAGTCGGCTGATCCCACCATGGCCAAAATTTCTCCGGTGTTCGGATCAATAGCTACCAAGGCGGCGTTATGCGCATTATATGCTTTATTTATTTTTACTCCGTTTTCTACGGTCTCTTCCGCCGATTGCTGAAGCCGCCAATCCAGGGTCGTATAAACCTTAAGGCCGCCGGTTTTAAGCAAGTAACCCGGATAGTTTTCTTCAAGATGATTTTTAACATAAAGCACAAAATGAGGAGCTTTAATCGGGTGCTTGATCTCGGCGAATACCAGTAATTCATCTTGGCCATTTTTCGCCTCTTCTTCGCTGATATAGCCATTCTGTACCATTCTCCGTAAAATATAATCTCTGACGGAAATCAGATCTTCTTTATTCTCGGCGAGAGAGAGACGGCTGGGAGCTCTTATTAGCGCGGCTAAGGTGGCCGCTTGCGATAGAGATATCTCTGAAACCGGTTTGTTAAAATAAACCTGCGACGCCGCCTCAACGCCGTAAGCGTTCGAACCGAAAGGAATTTGATTCAAATAAAATTCCAAAATCTGATCTTTAGAATAGCGTCTTTCCAGCTCCAGGGTCAAAATAATTTCCTTTATTTTTCTTTGAACTGTTTTTTCGGTAGAAAGAAAACTTGACCTGATCAGTTGTTGAGTGATGGTTGATCCGCCATAAGCTAAGCTCCCCTTGCTTAAATCTTTTAGGATCGATCTGGCGATGCCGCTGATATCTAAACCGAAGTGACGATAAAAATTAGCGTCCTCGGCCGAGATGACCGCATTTTTTAAATTATCGGGCACTTGGTCTAATGCGACGACGGTTCTTTTTTCTTCGTCGTATATTTGGTATAAAAGAATTTTTCCCTCCCTGTCATATATTTCAGTCGGCAAAATAAATGGTTTTTCGGTAAAAACTTCCGGCCGAGGCAGATCTTTAGCAAAATAGAGAAATAGGGCCGAAATAAGCAGCAGCAATAATAAAAAACTTCCGCCGGCGATTTTTAAGGATAATATCATTTATTAAATATATCACCCTTTTTGTTTTTTTCAAATCGTGATAAATTTAAATAATGCAAGCAAAAATTGATCCGCAAAAAATTGAAGAGCTTTTAAGCAGGGGAGTAGAGAACATTTATCCAAGCCGGGAGGCGTTGAGAAATGTTTTGCTGTCCGGAAAAAAGCTTAAAATTTATAACGGAATTGATCCGACGGGCAAGCTCCATGTCGGACACCTAGTGATTTTAAGAAAAATGCGCCAATTTCAGGATTTGGGGCACGAAGTTATCGTCTTGATAGGCGACTTTACGGCGATGATCGGAGACCCGACGGATAAGTTGGCGGCCAGGAAGCCGTTGACCAGAAAACAGGTTTTGGAGAACGCCAAGGATTACAAGAAGCAAATCGGCAAGATTTTGGATTTAAAAAAATCCAATGTCAGATTCTTGTACAATGAGGAATGGACCAATAAATTAAAGCCGGTTGATTTACTGGAGATAGCCTCTCATTTTACGGTTGCCCGGCTTTTAGAAAGAGATATGTTTCAGAAACGAATACGGGACGGCAAGGATATTCTCTTGCACGAATTTTTATATCCCGTCTTTCAGGCTTATGACAGCGTAACTATGGATGTTGATTTGGAAATCGGCGGCAATGATCAAACATTCAACATGATGAGAGGGAGGGATTTGATGAAAAAAATGAAGAACAAAGAAAAATTTGTTATGGCCCTGAAATTACTGACCGATTCGGCGGGCAAAAAAATGGGCAAAACCGAAGGCAATATGGTTAATTTAGACGAGGAGCCCAACCAGATGTTTGGTAAAATTATGTCTTGGCCGGACGAAATAATTTCTGCGGGGTTTGAACTGCTCACCGATATTCCGTCTCCCAAAACAGATCCGCGCGAGGCAAAGGCGCAATTAGCCAAAGAGGTTATTAAAGTCTGTCATAATCAAAAAGAGGCGGAGCTAGCCGAGAAAGAGTTTGAAAGAGTCTTTAGAGATAAGGAATTACCGACGGAGATCCCGAAGGTGGCGATCAAGGAAGGCGTATTAAGTATCCTTGATTTATTAGTTGAAACGAAATTGTGCCCTTCCAAATCAGAAGCCAAGCGTTTGGTTGAACAGGGCGGGATTGAAGTTGACGGGAAGATTAAAAAAGATTGGAGGGAGCAGATAGAAGTTAAGCAGGGACAAATCATTCGGGCGGGCAAGAGAAAATTTGTTAAAATTAATTAATAGCGATTTTTGTTTAACGTTTAAGGTTGCACCGTTTAACCTTAAACGTTAAATAAAAACCCCCCGGTAATCGGAGGGTTTTTATTTCACATCTCTTCGCTTTCTTCAATATCGCTCGTTGTCTCTCCATCGCCCGGAGTTTCTCCGGTATCTGGAGCATCGCTGTCTTCTTCGTCTTCTTCCGGAACGTCTTCCATGACGAAGGAATTTAAGATTTCCTCGTAAGACATATTTGCGTTATTTAATTTCTGTTAAGAATAATCGACCTTGTATTGTTTCTACAAGGATAT
>JAUSHA010000006.1 GCA_030648815.1 bacterium
AAAACTAAATCTAAACTTCTCAGGAAGTAAGCGACTTTCATAATAGTTAGCTCTTTTGATACTTAAATAAAGGAACAGCCTCAAACCAGCGGCTTTTCCAAGTGTAGTTGTTTTGTAGAAAGTCTATTTTTGTAAAACCCAATTTAATGGCATCGTCGATTTCGATTAAGTTGAAGTAATTGCCGATGCCCGAAAATTCAGCTACGTTGTAGCCGCATTTGACGGTGAAATAAGTATTACCAAGCAGGCAAATCAAGTCCACGCCGGCGATTTTACCGTTGATTTTAACGGTAATCATGCGGTTTTTGTAAGATCGGCCTCCAAGATTAATTACTTGGCGGAAAGCTTCAACTCTCCTTGGATCTTGCCAATCAGGCACCTTATTTTTCTCTGTCAGTCTTTTCTTAGATATTTCCACTAAACTGTCGAAATCAGCGAAATTATCGATAATAATCTCGGGATTTTGTCTTTCGATTCGGCGGCGGTCTTTTCTCATACTGTGGCGTTCATTCTTTTTTAAGGTAGCTAAATAATCTTCGTGATTAGAGAATTTTTCGAGATGCAAAATATATTTAGCCGCATCGGGTTCAAAAGTAATAGTTCTACCTGAAAGAAAGGCTGATTTAGGCGAGATAGCATTCAATAGCAGGGGAGAGGGGGCCACTTGAAGCAAAACAGGAATATACTGAGGGTCTTTGCTGAAAAACCTAACTTCTTCCTGCCAATCGCTGCCAAACCAGACGTATCTTCTTTCATCCTCGTCGTACCATAAAGGCAGTAAGGCCAGATTTTCTTTCTGGTTTTTTAATAAGATAAAATAGGGTCGGTAATGGTAGCCTAAATAGAAGGCGAGCCGGAATTCCCAAGTATCAAAGAGAGTTTTAGGGCTGGCCAGTTCTAGCCATAATCGATGACAATACTCGATATCCGAAATAATCTCCACATTAATATCATCCTTCGGCAAAGCCAGCCTGCTGAAGGACAGCGGTTCAACAAAACCAGCAATCCCGATATTGCTATCGGGAGGTTTATTCTCTTGTTTCGTCCCTATTTCTGAGAAACTTGACCGGCTTAACGCTGTAAAGTCACTCATTATTTATAAGAACAGTATAGCGCTTTAAGGGGACTATGTCAATACCGTACTGTCGTCTTTATTATTGTGCGACATTTATTATATATCTAAAAAACCGACCACGGGGGATAGGAGCACTTATTTATCTTTACCGAGCGAATGAAATTGGCGGTGGACATCCCGTAAACGCTTATTGGTTACGTGAGTATAAATTTGAGTCGTGGCGATATTGCGGTGGCCCAAAAATTCCTGAATAGCCCTTATGTCAACCCCTTGGTTTAAAAGATCGGTGGCGTAAGAATGACGCAAAGTGTGAGGGCTGGTAAAAATCGGCACGCCGGCCAATAGAGCGTACTTTTTGACGATTCTTTCAATGGATCGAGCGGTAAGTCTCGTGTCAGCATCGGATCTTGACCGAAAATTGGTAAACAGAGCTTTTTCTTTATCCTGCCTGATCTCCAGATACTTTTTAATCCAACTGAGGGCTCTTTCAGAGAAATAGACAGTCCGGGGATGACTGCCCTTACCAATAACTCCGAGTTCCAAATCTTTTTTATCTTTAATATTGCCGAACTGTTCTTTATTTAAAGCAACTAATTCCGCGATTCTCAACCCAGTTGAAAAAAGGGACTCTAAAATAGCCCGATCTCTTAAGCCGTCTTTCTCTGCAGTCTTAGGAGCCATTAAAAGCTTCTCAACCTGATCCAGATTAAGGAATTTAACCGTCTTTTCGTTTCTTCCGTCTTTTGGCAGGACTATTTTGTCTGGAGGCACCGAAACCACGTCTTTAGCCACAAAATAGCCCAAAATGGCTCTTAGGGCGATAAGATAGTAGTTCTGGGTACTCTTCTTTAGAAGAAGGCCCCCCTTAACCCGGGAACGGGATAAATGAAGGCGATAAGCCCAGATATCCTCGGAAGACAGCTCATGGGGCATAAGACCGGTCTTTTTGGAGGCCTTAAGCCAATAGACGAACTTATCAAGATATCTTTTATAATTCTCTTGAGTTTTATCCGACAAACCTTTTTCCACTTCGCAATAATCCAAAAAATCCGGAATATATTCAATAATTGTTTTATTTGATTTTTGCATAGTTATAGTAGGGTATAAGCAGATTTTGCGACAATTGGATAAGTGTCGTCAAAATCTGCTTGCGATAAAGAGACACCCGAGAGACCCCTCTTAGGTGTCTCTTTATCGCTATTATGCGACGCTACCTATATTCATTATATAACCCCGCTAAGCGGGGTCAAGTACCTCCCCTACGATGTTTTGAGGTCCGACTTCCCTCATAATTTTGGGGGAAGTCGGACCTCCTAATATTCGTTAGTCCTCTCCCTATTGACTAAATAGTTATTATCATATATAATGTCACTTGTTGTATAAAAAAATTATGAGGAGGTTAACTTGGTAAACCAATTTTTGGTTCCCGTAATTGCGCTCGTAGGAATAGCTTTTTTCTGGGTAATTGCTAGTTCTTAGGAATCAATCATAACATAGCCCTAGCCTGCCGGATGCGGTCTAGGGTTTTTTCTTTGCCTAATACTTCAGCCACCTCAAACGGGCCGGCAGAGGCCTTTTTACCCGTTAAGGCGGCCCTTAAAGGCCATAGAAGGCGCCCCCTGTCATTCCCCTTTTCCGCCTCGGGCATTAAAATCTCCTCTAATTTTGCTTTATTCCATGCCTTATCCTCAACGTCGCACAATATCTTATCTAATTTATCTAAAACTTCCTTCACTTCCCCATTCGTCATGTCCTTCCATATAAGGAGTCCTTTATCGTACTCTAAGGCATCTTTGAAGAAAAATTCCGTTAATTCCGTAATTTCTGAAAGTTTTTTCAACCTTTCCTGATAAAGGGAAATGGCTTTCTTTAATTGTTCTTTATCGGTCGTCGTAAGATATGGCCGGCAGAGTTCGGCCAACTCATCAAGCGATTTTTGCCGGATATAAACGCCGTTTAAATAATCCAATCTTTGAATATTGAATATCGCTCCGCCTTTTTGAACCTTGTCCAAAGAAAAATCTTTTATTAATTCGTTCATTGAATAAATTTCTTTTTCTCCTCCGGGATTCCAGCCCAATAAGGCCATAAAATTTATCAGAGTTTCGGGTAAATAACCTTGCTGGATGTAATCAGAAACCGACGTGTCGCCGTGTCTTTTGCTTAATTTTGTACGATCCGGCCCCAGCATGATGGGTAAATGGGCATATTTCGGCTGGGAAAAATTTAGAGCCTCCTGCAATAGTATTTGTTTTGGCGTATTTGAAATATGGTCTTCGCCTCTGATAACATGAGAAATTTTCATCTCAAAATCGTCTATAACCACGGCAAAATTATAAAGAGGAGTAACCAGGTCTTTGGCAATTGAGAAGTCCCCTATCAGAGATGAATCAAACTCCACCTCTCCTCTGATTAAATCAACGAATCTGACTTTTTGAGATGGCGATTTGAATCTGATGATTGATTTTTTTCCTTCGGCTAAATTTTTCTTAATTTCTTCTTCGGAAAGATTGCGGCATTTGCCGCTGTAAATTTGTAGCGATCCCCCGTCTATCTGCCCCTGCCTTTCTTTTTCCAATTCTTCTTCCGTGCAAAAACAGCGGTATGCCTTGCCGTCGTTTAATAATTTTCCCAGATATTTGGCGTAAGTTTCAATTCTTGCCGATTGGCGGTAAAATTCATCCCATTCAAGGCCCAGCCAGGTCAAACTTTCTATGATATCGTCTTCAAATTCAAGAGTTGATCTTTCCAGGTCGGTATCCTCTATTCTTAAAATAAACTTTCCGCCGATATGCTTCGCAAAGAAAAAATTAAAAAGCGCCGCTCTGGCATTGCCAAGATGCAGTTTTCCCGTAGGCGACGGCGCAAACCTCACCCTAATTTCCTTAAGTTCATTTGTCATAATCTATATTCTTAATTTAACATAACTTTTCCAAACAAAAAAGGGACCGAAATTTTTTTATCGATCCCTTTTATTATTTATAGACTTAGGAGCAGGCCTGTTGCTCCTCCCAGGTTACCCTTTTTAGTTCAGCTCCCTGGAAAATAGCACTTTGCTCCAATTTTGGATATTGGCCGCGCTGGGTTGCCTTACCAGCGTCCCATTTTATGGCGCCAGACTTCACCATTTCCATGGCAAAAGTAATGGACCTTATTAGGAATCTGACAACGATTAAGCGCTGGCGGACTTCCTTGACTTTCTTATCCGCCTCTTCAAAACTCATCTTATCGCAGTTGCATGGCGCTGGCTTATATTTCATAAGCCGGTACTCACAGCAAGGCGCCGTGTAGTACTCAACGGGGGCATCTTTCACGACCACTGATTTTGGATTATAGATACCCCCTGGGACTAATTCGGTTGTTGCCGTCGTGGGAACAACCGGTTTTAAGGCTTTGCACCTGGCGTTAAGCGCAGTTTGCTGCACCTCCAGATCAGCCTCCTCTTTCAATAAATTCACTAATCCCAAACTGGCGGGATTTGCCCAGTTCGGCGAAATCATTTTTAGTCCGCGAAGATTTACAGTGTAAGCTCTTCCGGGAATGTAGTCGCCGTATATAACTCCGGCTTCTTGCAGAGTATTGAAACTTTCTTCGGTTAAAGAAGCCTGGAATTCGGGCATGTGGAGGTTGCCGTCAAGTACAACATTATATGTTCTCCACATTTGCATATCAACAGGCCGGCCGCCATTAGTTGGCCTTACCTTGATATCTTTCAGGGCCAAGAATGAAAAGTTGAACCTGCCCTCATGGCTCCGATAGCCCAGCACCTGCAGAGTTCGGCCAAGCGGCGACTCGATAACATTCGGGTCAGCCGTCAATAATCCGGAACGCTTGTAGGCGCCATGCGGCAGTGAAACGACATTCTCAGGGTCTTCAATAAGAGTTCTGATAACATTCAGCACGCAATGGCTCGGCCCCGTCGGTTTCAATCCGGCGCCAATGAACTTCCGGTCTACAAAATATCGCCGGCAAGTATCAGCTGTCTCACGCTGTTCCCGAGTTGTCAAAGCGCTGGCAACTTTTTCAGCCAACCACTCATCGCTGACCAGGTTTAACATTTCGGCGGCAGTTGCGTAATTACCATCCAGGAATGCGGTGGCACCAAGAGTTCTAACATAATCCGCGGCGTTCTCATCAGATAGTTCCCCGGGCTTTATTGTCTCGTCCACTGTTTTTCCGTTAACCTTGCCCGTGATTTTTATAGACGAACAAGGGCCGAGGAGTTCAATAAAGAGCGTCGCCTTACCTTCGTAGAGCCCTTTCATGATAATTATTCCTATCTCGTCTGAGACAAAAAGTTGCGGTGTCGTTTTGAAAATCCGGCCGGTCGGGCCTTTATCTGAATGAAAACTCAGCACAATATCCGAGATTACTGTTTTGATGAATGTCTCGCGGATATGCTTAATAACAGCGCCGAAATCCTCAATCTCCGAAATATGCCGGAATATACCTTCGTTACCGGCGGCCTGGATCAAGTGATTAATGAATTTTTCGTTGTAATATACCCCGTATCCGATGACTGATACAATGCAGCCCATTCTGAATAATATGTGGACTGCAGTGCAAGCTTTCGCCTCTTCGGTTGCCTCACCCCACTTGGTCGGAACAGGACACCCGTCGGTGAACAACACAGCATTATGCACAGTGCCCGATCCGGTGAGTTTCTTGACCGTAGCTATTGCGAGCTCCAACGGCTCTGAAAATACGGTAGTATCCAGCACTTTTACGTCGGATTGAATTGCTCGCTTAAGCATTAGCTTCCCGGCTGTGTTGCACTGCGTCGGACCGGCGATAAGACGCGCTCGGCCATGACCGGAAAAAATGATGACTGAAACGAAATCTTTTTCGCCCAACTCGCTAACATATTCCTGACTATCCTCACGGAGATCATTGATTGAGCCGGACATCGATACGGAACAATCCAATATTAGAATACTATGATTATTCCTGATTTCAGTCGGTATTCCGACTGAAACCCCGACTACCGCCACGTATTTGTTGAGAACCCCGATCCTGCCTGATTCAACTGTGAACAATGGCGCCTCCTTCTTTTTATTTTTCTTTCTTTTTACCTATTTAAAAACCAAAGTGCTATCCCATTAATTCTCCCTCCTTTCACAACTGTGCCATCGTAGCATCTCTTTTATAATTTGTCAAGAAAAAGAGACCGAACATTGTCGATCTCTTTTATTATTTTTATTGCGCTGCTTTTGCTGAAGCGATAAACGGATAGATATTAAGGGGATTAAACCTTACCCCGAAATAGGCTATCTCGTATTTTTTCCCGGGTTCCATCGTTTTAAAAATATGTCTGATGCCGTCGGTATCAAATTCTCCTCTGATATAGAAATATTCTTTGTCAGTATCAACTACTAACGTCAGATTGTCTTCCGCAATAACCGGAATAAACCACGATCTTTTCTGAATCTTATCTATTACGGTAACTTCATCACTTTTCGGAAAAAAGAAGAGTCCGAAAAGAATAAGAATTATTGGCAATGCTATCAGAAAAAATTTAAGCTTGAACTTCATGCTGTCCCCCTATTGTTTTAATTCGTGCATTTCGTAGACAGTAGGATACCACATCCAGGCGTCGATCCAGTACCAACCGGCGGCGTAATACTTAACAGTAACCTTTTTACCCTTGAAATTATCGGCTATCTTCCAGACATACGGAGTACCATCAGCATCAACTGGCCCGCCGATCCAAAAATATCCCTTATCGGTATAAATATAGTACGATACCAGCCGTGTTTCCCCTCCTGACGTTTTCTTCACGGCGTCGAGAATAAGTACCTGATCTTCGTGGACGGCGGTCCAATTTCTATTACAGGTTACTATGGTGCTAGCCAACACCACAACTATTAAAAGTATTATGACTATTGGATTTCCAAAGAACCTCATTCTTGCCTCCTTCTTTTATTTTTGGTCTAGTAGATGATAACAAATCAAATCAAAACTGTCAAGAGCTGATGATTTCTTTATTTCTTGTAATAGTTCATCATGTATTCGGCGATGAGACGGCCGGAGTCGGGTTTAGCGAACAGTTTGGCGGCTTTAGACATCTTTGCCAATTCGCCGGGAACCGCAAAAATATATTTTATTTTTTCCAGTAAAAAACGCGGCGTCAGATTAGACTCCTCAATCACTAAAGTTGCTCCTCTGGAACCGTCGGCGTAAGCGTAAGCGTTTTTTGCCTGATGGTCTTGAGCCGCTAAAGCCAAGGGAACTAAAACGCTCGGCTTGCCCAAAGCCGCGATCTCAAAAATACTACCCGATCCCGCCCGGCTTAAAATAAGGCCGGAAGCGGCGTAGGCTTCCCGCAGTTCTATTTCTTTGAGAAATCCTATCGGATGATAAAACCTTTCCAGTTCCGGGGTGATCACCACCTTGGATTCATTTCTCACTTCTTCAAAATTTTTCTCGCCAGTTTGATGAATCAGTTCAAACTCGGACAAAATTTGCGGAAGAATTTCCAAAATAGTGTCATTTATTTTTTGAGCTCCTTGAGAACCGCCCATGATCAAGATCACCGGTTTTTCACCCGTAAGTTTAAAAAACTCTTTGGCCCTTTCTCGGGAGCCGTTCAGCAGTTCTACTCTGATGGGGTTGCCCAATGACACCATTTTCTTTTCCGAAAAATACTCCGTTTGGGCTATAGGAAAAGAAACTAAAATTTTTGAAACTAGCCTGCTTAAAACTTGGTTGGCTAAACCCGGCGCCACATCCGACTCGTGAAGCAGTATCGTAACCTGCATAAACCAGCCGCAAAATGCCGGAGCCAAAGACCCGTATCCCCCCTTGCTGAAGATAAGGTCGGGAGCAAGAAAAAAAATATGGAAAAAAGACTGCAAAAATCCTGCGGGAATTTTGAACAAAATATCAAAAATATTTTCAAGAATCGCCATCCAGCCAAGATATCTTCTTATCTTTCCGGCCAGAATAATTTTTACTTTAATGCCTTCCTGGGAAAGCAAAATTGAACCGAATTCGTCCTTTGGCCCCAGATAATAAAATTCCCATTCCAGCCCAAGCCGCCTTAACTCTCTGGCTACGGCGATTATGGGAAATATGTGGCCGGCGGTGCCCCCTCCGGTAAATAAAATTTTCATAAATTATGCGTGCCTTGAAATATTTAACAATAATCCGACCCCGATCAATTCGGCTGTAATCGCCGAGCCTCCGTAACTGATAAATGGCAGAGGAATCCCGGCAAGCGGCAGAATGCCGATTGTTGCTCCGATGTTCACAAAGGCCTGCAAAGTTATCCAGGAAATGATCCCCATGCAGGCAAGCTGGCAAAAACCGTCGGTTGTTTTCTTAAAAATTTTCAGCCCTCTCCAGGCAAAAATTAAGAATAACAGAATAAGAACCGATGCTCCGAAAAAACCGGCCTCTTCGGTGAAAACAGCAAAAATGGAATCCGACATGGGCTCGGGCAAAAAACCGAGTTTTTGAAGGCTCATACCGATCCCCTTGCCGAAAAGACCGCCCGAGCCTACGGCGATCAACGCTTGTTTTATTTGGTAGCCAATGCCCATCGGTTCAAGATAGGGATCAAAAAAGACTCTGATTCTGTCCAATCTATATGGTTCAAATTTTATAAACAAGGCAAGGGCGGCTAATCCTCCGAGAATTATTCCCAAGGTATGCTTTATCGGAGTGCCGGATATGAAATAAATTAAAATTCCGCAAGCTATAATAATTACTAAAGTGCTAATATCTTTTTGCAAATACAAAAAGAGGCTTATTAAACCGACAATTATTAAAAATCCCATCAGGGTTTCATGTATTTTCTTTCTCCCTCTCTCTCTTAAAGACGACAGCCAGTTGGCTAAATAAATAATGAATGAAAATTTCAAAAATTCCGATGGTTGCAGCGAAGTAAGCCCCAGATTCATCCATCGGGTCGCTCCCTTAAGCGTTATGCCAAGGCCGGGAATAAAAACTGCGGCCATTAAAACCAAGTTCGCCAGCAAAAAAAACGCCGACCATTTTTTCCAGCGAGTCAAAGAAATCTTATAAGCCGCTAATCCCAATAAAATCCCGGGTAATATGCCGAACAAGAGATGGCGGAACAAATAAAAAGTGGGGTAACCGAATTTTTCTTGAGAAATAGACGCCGATACGCTGGCTAAAATAACAATGCCCAACAAAATTAAAATTACTATCGTTGAAAGTAAAATATAATCGGGGTGGCCTTTCTTTGCTTGGGTCATAGTTATATTTTACCTTGTGCCGTATTTTTTAACAAATTTTTTAAAGGTATCTCCCCTCTCGGCGTAATCTTTAAAGATTCCAAAGCTCGGCGAAGCCGGCGACATTAAGCATATTCTCCCTTTATCGGTATGCTTATAGGCCAATTTTATCGCCTTCTCCATGCTATCGACAAAATGATAATTGAGGGATTTACGAAATCCCTCACTCGTTGAGGGATTTCGTAAATCCCTCAATTCCGTTAGCTCCTTAAGCTCTTGCCAGATGCGCTTGCCGGTGGTGGGAAATAGAATAAGGGTTTTTACTTGGCTTTTAGATAATCTTTGAGCTAATTTTTTAAAATCTAATCCCCTGTCATAGCCACCCAAGATCATGGTCTGTACATTTTCTCCCAGAAAATCCAACGCCTCAATGGCTGTTTCCGGCACGGTTGATAAGGAATCATTGTAAAACTTAATCCCCTTAAATTTACCGACGCATTCCAATCTGTGTGGCAGAAACTTTAACTTTTCAGGCATGGGTAGTTTAAAAAGTTTAGCTACGGCTTCTGCCGCCGCCCGATTCAATTCATAATACTTTCCTTGTATCGGGATTTTTTTAGGTTCCTGCCCTGAGCCATGTCGAAGGGTTGAGCTTTGAGCAATTTTTGCAACCAGCGAATCTTCGGAATTATAAATCAGATAGTCATTTTTAGTCTGATATTTGGTAATATTGGCTTTAGCTGAAGCGTATTCTTTAAAACTTTTATAATAATCCAGATGTTCCGGATAAATATTCAAAAGCACGGCGATATGCGGAGATTTCTTGAGATTGTAAAGCTGGTGCGCCGATAATTCGTAAACAAAAATATCGTCTTTTTTTGCTTTTAATAAAGAGGTTAAGACCGGCTTTCCGATATTCCCTACCAAATTTACCCTGTTAAATATTTGCGAAGCAAATTTAACAGGGTGAACTTTTATCTCATT
>JAUSHA010000007.1 GCA_030648815.1 bacterium
TATCCGTTAAAAGTTCCGAACCCAAGATTGCCAATCTGTCGTGAAGCTCTTGAAATGTTTCGTTCGGGCCGATGCCCGTTTTCTTTTGGCTTAAAATTGGACCGGTATCAATTCCTTCGTCCACCAGCATTATAGTGGCGCCGGTTTCTGTTTCTCCGTTTAAAATGGCGTATTGTATGGGCGAAGGTCCCCGGTATTTGGGCAATAAAGACGGGTGAACATTGAGACAGCCGTATTTAGCAATTTCTAATATCTCTTTCGGCAGAATCTGACCATATGCGGCAACGACGATTAAATCCGGTTTTGTATCTTGTAGCTTGTATCTTGTAGCTTGTATCTTTTCCGGCTGCAAAACCGGAATATTATATTTTTGGGCGATAACTTTTACGGGAGGTGAGATCAAGGTTTGTTCTCTGCCCGCTGGTTTATCGGTTTCGGTGATGACCAAAACCGGCGGAAACCCGCCTTTTATCAGTCCTTCCAAAACTACCGCCCCAAATTCGGGCGTTCCCATAAAAACAATTTTTATAGATTGACTTTTTTCCATTTGTATATTAACTTAACATAAGTATATCAGAACTTTGACAAAATAAAAAAGGAGCGTAACGATAATGAAAAAATTAATTTATTCCTTGCGTGAATCGGTTGTATGGTTGTGGGCATTGAGAATCCGTCTTCCGTGGTCTGGTGTGAAATGCGATGGATACTTTGAAGGTATCCAATATGGTAAAGAACATAAACCGGTAGAAATGATTAAGGTCTGCAAGGAACAGTATGAATGTCCACTCTGTTCGCTTCGCATGAGGCGAATAAAAGCGTCGTATTCTTGGTTGGCCATCCTTATTTTTTTCAGCCAGATATTCAGTTTGGGGATTTTTATATTACTCTTTGTTGCATTAAAAAATCCTACAGCAGGAATAGTATTCGGAACATTACTCATTATTTGCGGAACACTGGGGGATTTTTTAGCTCTTACGATGGTATACGAATACGAAAAAGTTTAGAGGAGGTAAACAATGAGGTTCTTTGAAATAACAGGATGGCATAATAAAATAGGCATTATAGTTGATGCGATTTTTATCGGAGCGATTACATTTTCTTTGGGCGTATTTTCGTACGAGATTATTTATAGAGCAATTCTTGGTAAAATGCCCGTCATTTCTGCGTTAATCTGGATATCCATTGTGATTTTCGGGTACAGTTTAGGGCTTGCTTTGATGGTAATTATTATCAATTTGAATTACGGCGATAAAAACTATAAAAACGCTCATAAATTGGTATTTAGTCCGTTGTTTAAGTATCCTTTTCTGGGAACGATCGCCGTTTTAGTAATCACAGCCATTGTAATTATAATTGTGCAAAATTCCGGTATTGTCTGGTATCAAATGTAAGTAATTATAAGGGAGGTAAACAATGAGGTTCTTTAACAAGTTAAGGGATTTCGGAAAACTATTTATCGGAATAATTCTAATTTCAGGTATTCTTTTTTTCTTAGCTTTTAAGATAATCTCTTTTTATTT
Organism: bacterium; assembly: GCA_030648815.1. Taxonomy (GTDB): domain Bacteria; phylum Patescibacteriota; class Minisyncoccia; order Minisyncoccales; family MHMH01; genus JACPGX01. The sequence continues at coordinate 1,521 of JAUSHA010000007.1, forward strand.
TGCCGTGTAGTTCAATGGCGCTATGAAGAGTCGATAAAGCAATTCATTTATCGCGGTGGTGATTGGCTGGATCGTCAGATTGATAAGTTAAAAAGGAGAAAGAAATGAGCGGAGAAGCAAAGTATCTTTTTATGGTGTTCGGCACCATAATTGTCAGCTTGGCAATATTTGCGATATTAGTACTCCCGGTTTTTAAAAAGATAAATAAGGATGGAAATAAGAAAAAAATACCGTTTAGCTACTGGCGAGAACGATCAGAAAAATTACGTAAAAAATAAACATTAGAACATAATGGCATCGAGCTATCTCGGTGCCATATTTTTTATTTCACAATACGCCACTCAATTTCGGATTCGTTGCCGACGTATTCCAGCCAGCCGCTTTCGGGAGATATGACATACCACTTTTTTTTGGCTTCCGACCAAATCATCGGGTCGTCGCGGTAGAACGGCTTTTTGACGATTTCTTTCGGCTTTAATTTATCTAACTCCAGCCATTTTTTGAATACCGTCTCAATGGCATAGTCCAGATTTCTGGATTTTGCCCATTCTGCTACCTTGGTAATGGCTTCCTTGGCTTTCTCAATGGAACCGGCCAGTTCTAAGAGCTGTTTTGCCGGCTTGGTAAATCGGGAATAAACAATTTCCTTCTTTTTGGCGCTTTTTTTAAGCTCATCCAAATTAACGCCTTTGGTCTCAAAGAAATAAGTGACGATCTGCTGAATGGCGGTTTCTTTCTTAAGCTCCTCGTAATCTTTGATTTTGCCGGTCTTCAGATATTCTTTAATTTTTTTTGAAATACTTTCGCCGATTCCCGGAATTTTTCTAAAATCCGGCAAAATATCTTGTTCCATCTTTTCCAAAGACTTCGCCGCCTTGCGATAAGCCGCCGGCTTAAAAGCCACCCCCTTTATCTCCAAAAGTTCGGCCATTTCGTAAAAAATTTTACTTGCCCGCCGAAGTCCCGCTAAGCGGGACGAAGGAGGGACTAATTCCTGATTCGCCATTATTTTATTTTAGCACTTTGGCTAAACCAGCGCACTATTGACATATTTTTAAGGGCATGCTATACTGTGCTTGTTGGAAAATAGACGAGGAGAGAATTGTCCCTCGAGAAGCTCGGGATAATTCTCTCCCCTAGTCTAATTTAATAAATTGACCGCCGTCGGGGGAGAAGAAAGGGCATAATTTGCGCCATTTTTTTCCAAAATATAGTAGATAGCTTATGCGGGTTTTGCAAAAAAAACCGATTCACCCCGTGTAAGCAGGCATCCAAGCGAATCGGCGGTGGGGCTGAGGAATTAAGTTGGCGCGCCAGCTACATTATTGCTGGCATTAAGTCCAATCCGTCCCGGTCCCACCGAAAAAGAGAATCCGCACTGCGTGCGGAAGGAGGACAAATGGGAAGGACTAGTATGGGGCTTACTCGGGGTTCACTGATTTCCCCCAAGTAAGCAGTAACATAAGAAATCAGAAAAAAATAAGAGAAACCGCAAGAAAGTAGCTCCGGTGAAAACTTGCGGTTTTTTTGTTAAATAAAATAGTTCGAGC
>JAUSHA010000009.1 GCA_030648815.1 bacterium
TGGAAGAGCAGGCAATGGGATTTGAAGCGATAATGAAGAATGTCGCGGAAACTTCTTATATTATAGGAATTTATCCGTTTACTTATTGGCCCGATGATTTTCCATTAACTAAAGAATACAACATTCGTGGCAAGCCGGCAGAGGAAGTACTAAGCCAATGGTATAAATTTATCAAGTAAAAAGTAAGAACGCCGGAATAATTTATTAAAACTCTATGCAAAAAATATTTCGTTTTATTGTTGCCCTGACGCTAATAAGCCCCCTGGCTTATCCTTTCCAATTCGTTTCCGCCCAATCTGTCGAAGATGGCGATTCAGTCTTGGCTGATAAGATCTCCGGGACGATTGTTAAAATGCAGGATGATGCCGGCGCTCTTGAGGCTTTGGCGAATGTGTTTGGGGCCGATTCTGCGATTTACGGGGTTTTTAAAATGACTTTAAACTATGGCGATTTCATTGCTCGGCTTCAAAAGGATGATGCCGGAGAAGCACTCATCGTCATGATTGATGCAATACAGGCCATGACTCAAGCCGGCATTGATATGGGAGCTGCTGGGGTGGCTGAATACGCCGGTATTGCCAAAGGCGTGAATTTTATTTCCGGAGCGATGACGCTGGGAAATTGGCTTGGCAATAAGGCATTGCTTGTCACCGAAAAAGAAATCATTAACCGCGGGTATTGGACGTATAAGAAATATCAAGGCGATGCGACGGCGATGGAGATATGGTGGAGCGGCGGGAGCGGGCCGTATGTTAAAGACATTTGGGGAGAGCCGACATTTTTTGAAAAACTTTTTGGTGGCGGCGGGAAGATGGGCGCAAGCAAGCATTCCGGTATTCTGACGATGGGATCGCTCAATGACTGGGTGGGAATTTTCAATAAACTTTCTGCCCTGGAAAACCTCACTGATGGCGATGCCAAGAATGATCAGAAAGCGATGAAGAAAAAAGCTGTCGCTTCGTACATTAAATTAAAATGGCCAAGCGTGCCGGCAGAGGCGCTCGCTAACCTTATTTTGAAAGGGGCTTCACAACAGGACATACGGATATTTGTCTTACAAAATATTGAGCTTTTCCGCGAAGAAACAAAAATTATTCCGCCGGACGCTTCGGCGAGTCCTCACGGAACATATGATCAGGCAAGGCAATATATTATAAAAGCTAAAGAAAGCGTATTAAAGAATAAAATCACCTATACCGGTTTCTTGGAGGCGGTAAGTGGCGTGGGGGTCACCGATGAAGAGTCGCTGAAATATATTGTTAAGAACAATATTGATGATCAGTATTTGAGCAAGGTTAAAAAAGAACAGCAGCAGGTTCTTGCGGCGGCGTACGGCAACTCGCCGTTTCATGACGATCTTGCCGCGCTCCGGATGTTCATTCAGAGGAAAATTGAGGAATATCAAAAATTAAACGATGAGTACAAGAAATCATATCCCGGCGGCATCACCGGGAAATTCGGATTCCAGCTGGAAAGCGGCGAGTTAGATTCTCTCAAGGAGCGGCTTGGCTATACAGCGCAATCATTGTGGGACAATAAGCCGATTAATCCTTCGCCCGGCGCAGCAACGCGAGTATTCAGCCGGATATTCGGTAAATCTTCCGCGGGCGCCGACTTGTCCGGCCAATACAAGAGCCAGAAAAATCAAGACGAAAAAATAATAAAATTTTTCCAGAAATATATTCCGCAATATGAAAAACTTATCAATAAAGAAAGCGACGAAATTCTGGAACAGCGGCATAACAGCCTTGTCAATTATATTAAAAATAACGCCGGCGTTTTAAGCTACGGCTATGCCGATTACCGCGGCATTGACGGCGTGGTTGTTGCGCTCACCGAAAGTGTCGGCGCTTTCCGAGAAAAATACGCCGAATTTAAGAACGGCGTTTTGGCCGGCCGTTACTATAGGTTGCGTATCAGTGACTATAACTGGGAGGAAATCGTCATCGGCGTGACTAGAATGAAAAAACTGCTTGCCGAAGCTGAGGGCGACCTCGCTTCAATCTCAGGCGAAGAAAAGATTATCGCAGAAGAATATAAAAAAGCATTGGCGGCTTATAATATTTTTCAGAAAGTGAAAAAGACCGGCGAATCTCTAAAAACCGTGGTTGATGATTTAAAGAACGAGCTCGACTTAAATGAAGAAGAGAACGCATCTACGGGGGAGGCGACAGCTAAATATCAAGGGCAAGAGCTGCCAATCAGGCAGGCGGGGGATTCGGCGTATTTCAAGAGTTTGCTTTCAAAGCCGAAGCCACCGAAAGATTTGACTGAAAAGTATCAGCAGAAACTCGCAGAGGCGGAAGAAAAGGTCCGGCAGAATAGCCCTGAATTGGAAAAGTTGGGATACGGCGAAGTCTGGCTTCGCAATGATTATGGGCTTCAGTCAAGCATCAATAAGCGAAATGATTTTATTGAGGCATATTATCGTTTTCTTGATATAGCTGTGGCTGTGGTTGAATCAGAGAAAAAAGAAACGCAGTCCCCGCAAGAACAACAAGCGGTCGTCGAAAAAGTTATCCCGAAGGAAAAAAGCACGGATGCATTTAATGTTCCTTTTGGAGAAAGTCAAAAAGCATCAGATAAAGTAACGCCGCCGACTGTCCCCACTCAAACCGTTAAACCACAAACAAAGCCAATTCCTCCTCCCGCACAAACCCCCGTGCAATCAAAATCAACTCTCCCGTCTGGGTCTAGCTCTGTACCAAGCGAAACTGAAGAGATGGTTGGTTTTTCTTTCATCGCTCAAGGTAGGGCCGACATGATGACATCGGACTTCTTTTGGACGCCTAATACGCTTTATACGGTTAACGGAGCATTAGACCTGGGATCCAAATCTATAGATGATGTCACTGCCGTTCCAACCTCGGGATATGATAACCAAGATGACTATCAGTATCCGGAGGTGGGTCATGTTTATGCCATTAAAACCAGAGACGGTAAGTACGGCATTATTGAAATATCACTAATTGATGAAGTGTTTAATCGACTATGGTTTCATTGGAGATATCAGCCCAACGGCTCAACCTCTTTTTAATTAGTATGGTATCAATAGAATTTTTATTTTCGATATTCGGCTTAATCGCAGTTGGCGCGGCAATCTGGGCAATGCTTTGGGGTATGGGATTCTTCCAGTATTTGGGCGGAAAGAAAAAGACTCCTTCGGCCATCGGCAAAGATGCCTTAAAAGAAAAAATTATCGCCCTTAATTCTCCGGAACTTTCTTACCAAATCATGTCTGCCAAAGAAACCGATTTTCTGCTTGAATGGAAAATTGCGGACGCCAAATGGTACGGAATTTTTTCCAAAGAAAAAGTGGCGAAAACTTACCGCGCCTTTATTCTCTTGGACGATAACCGCAAAACAGTGCGTTATTACGAAGAATTAGGCAATGTTGAGTGGCATGTCGGCACAGACGGCATTTCGGCGCCAAGCGTCCGTTACAGGGAGGAATTTTTTAAAGGCAGGATATTATTTAAAAAGTCGTGGGGGGTTCAGTACGGCATAAAAGAGGACAAAACTTTAGGCAAAATATACGAATATAAGTTTGATGTCGGTTATGCCCGCGATCCGCTTAAAAAAATTATTGAAGCTAACGGCTGGGAATTCGTGCCAGTTGTAAGGAAGACTCTGTCATGCAATCAGGTTTTTGGAAAAAATTAAGAAGGCCGATCATGACGATGGCCCCAATGTCAAATATTACTGATGCGGGTTTTCGGCGCATGCTTTTGAAATTTGGCAGGCCTGACGTTTTTTGGACGGAATTCGTTTCCGTGGACGGCTTGTTTTCCAAGGGCAGGGAAAGCATGCTTAAAGTTTTAAAGTTTTCTCCGGCAGAACATCCTATAGTTGCCCAGATTTTCGGGACAGAACCTGATTTGTTTGAAAAAACGGCAGTGCTGATTAAAAAGCTCGGTTTTGACGGCATTGATATCAATATGGGTTGTCCGAATAAAGATGTGGAAAAAAGAGGGGCGGGCGCAGCGCTGATTAAAAATCCTGATTTGGCGAAACAGATTATCGTGGCGGTAAAGAGGGGAGCGGGAAAACTTCCCGTTTCCGTGAAAACCCGCATCGGCTATGCCAAAAATGAAATTGCCGAATGGCTGCCCGCTCTTTTAAAAGAAAATCTCGCCGCCTTGACGGTGCATCTTCGCGCCAGAAATGAATCGGTTAAGGTTCCGGCGCATTGGGAATTGGCCCAAAAGATTATGAAGTTCAGAGATCGTTATTCGCCCGAGACCTTAATTTTTGGAAATGGCGACATAAAATCGCTTGCCCAGGCGCGCCAAATGGCGAAGAAAACAGGATTAGACGGCATTATGGTCGGCAGGGGCGTTTTAGAGAATCCGTGGTTTTTTTCTGAACGGTCGCCCGATATCCGAGAAAGATTGGATTCTGTCGTTGAACACGCCGAAACTTTTGATAAAATAGGCAACCCCAAAAATTTTAATTCTCTTAAAAAATATTTTAAAGGGTATGTAACGGGATTCGACGGCGCCAAAAATCTTCGCGAGCGTCTTATGGATGCTAAATCGGCGACCGAGGTAAGAAAAATAATAAAAGATTTTTAAAGGTGAGACCATTGAAAAATAGCGCAATTTTGCTACAGTTTATTATAATGATGAGATTCGTTTTACGTTCAAAAATTCATAAGGCGATTGTTACCGACGCCAATTTAAAATATGTCGGCAGTATTACGATTGACGAAGAACTTGTTAAAAAAGCCGGTTTTTGGCCCGGCGAAAAAGTGCTGGTTGTGAGCAATACTTCCGGTGCGCGCCTTGAGACCTATATTGTTGTCGGCAAGCGCAATTCCGGAGTTGTTTGCATGAACGGCGCCGCTTCGCACCTGATTAAAAAAGGCGAAGAAATCATTATTATGGGGTTTGAACTCACAGATGAGCCCATTGAGCCAAAGAATATTTTAGTGGACAAGAACAATAAATTCGCCCGTTTTCTGTAGAGTTGTCAACTAGTTGACAACTTCTAATTTCAGGTTTGTCATAAAGTTGTCAACTGAATCGAAATTCTGATATAGTTTTGTCAGAATACGGTGGGGTGCTAGAGCGGTTGAATAGGACAGTTTTGAAAACTGTTATACCCGAAAGGGTATCGTGAGTTCGAATCTCACCCCCACCGCCAGATACAATTCTGCATCTGGCTGGCAGGTATAGAATTGTACCTACCGCCAGATACGATTCTGCATCTGGCTGGCAGGTATAGAATTGTACCTACCGCCAGATACAATTCTGCATCTGGCTGGCAGGTATAGAATTGTACCTACCGCCAGACACAATTCTGCATCTGGCTGGCAGGTATAGAATTGTACCTGCCGCCACGACAATTTCTTATCGGCGCAACCCGTATTGCCTCGCCGAAGTCCACAAGAGCGAAGGCGGGACTGACCGAGAGTGAGTTGCGACCCGAGTGCTTAAAAAATCGCCAGATAGGCAATTTTTTGTTAGAATGAAATAATGAAAAATAAGGTTTTATATCCTGGCATAAATTTTTTGATAGGAGTCAGCCTTTTGTTCATTGGCACTAAGGGACTGAAGCCAAATTTCATTTTAAATCAGGAAGAGCAAATAGCTTTGGGGATTTTTTTTACCGCGACAGGCTTGGTTATGTTAGTATGGAGAATATCCAGACTTAAAAATGAAAACATTCTCCTCGGTTCAACCATTATCATAGGACTTTTACTCTTGGTGTCTGGGATTATTTTAATGTCAAAAAATTCTTTGTACGGGATTAGCGTAATAGCTCCAGGGTTTATTTTATTTTTAAGAAGCTTCGTTATTTTATTAAAGAAAAAATTCCCAAACCAGGAATTTTTTGGCAAAAAGCAATAAAATGGTCGACAACCTTAAATTATCCATATTTTTACGAAAATTTCATGAAAAACATTAACATACCGCCCCACATTAGTTTGATAATCGGAGCTATTCTTATAATTATTGCGAGGACAGTATTGAATACTCAAGGAGTTGTTGCCCAATTTATCCAGTTTTTCGGAGTAATCGTGGTCGTAGTGGGGGTAGCCGGTTTAATCGGAAAAATATTTCGCAAGAAAAAAATAAATCAGTAAAATTTATGTCTTTAGAAGGCTCTGTAAGTAAATATAAATTTAGCAAATACGTCGCTTACGTATTAAGCATTGCATTGGCGGTAATCTTTATTTTGAATTGGAAAGATCTTGTTCCCGTGGCTTGGCCAATTATTCTTTTGTTTGTTTTTACCTTAATATTCAACGGTGGACTGGGTGGTAAGACCATTCGGGAGCGGCTGCCCTTTTATATGGCTTTAATGGGCTTCGTAGGTTTTATTGCCATGGCTTTTTTAAGCATGATGTAGTGGGGTGTCGATTTGAGTGTCCCGCCCAAAAAAGCCAGCGATATTTTTTACCGCCGGCTTCTTGTTTTTGGTGTTTCTTAATTAACTTGCGACCGCCTTCATTATAAAATCATATTAATTGATTGGCCAGAAATTGCAAGAATAGAGTGGAGAAGAAATGGTGGCTGACCCTATTCACTACGGGGAAGGGTCAGTATTTGATAATTTAAATAAGCTAAGAAAGGGAGATGTCTTATACATTGAAGATGATAAGGGAGTAATTGTCTCTTTTGTGGTGCGCGAAAGCCGAAATTACGACCCGAATGCAGATGCTTCAGACATATTTAATTTAAATGACGGGAAACCACACCTTAACCTCATTACCTGCGAAGGAGTTTGGGACGAGGCTTCTAAGAGTTATTCTAAAAGGCTCGTGGTATTTACTGATAAAGAAATAGCGCAATAGAGTATAACGTATTATATTTAAAATATGGAAACAGTACTCGTTTTTGCAAAAATAATTTTTTATTTTACGGTGTCGGCGGTGGTCATAGTTACCGGCGTTTTGTGCGCAATCGTCACGTATCGCTTAATACGCATAGCTCGAGAGCTTGAAAGGCTTTCCTACAATCTTAGCCATGCTTCGAGTGAAGCGGGCGAGCGGATAAACGATATTATAGACAGGCTTTCGAATTTGCCGATACTTTCGTATTTTCTAAAAAAACATTCAGCAATGTATGAGAGGAAAGGTCGAGGAAGATCATCTAAGAAATAAGAAAATAGTATGGTGAAAAAAATAATCAACAAAAATAGCGTAAAGAAAAGTGGAGGAAAAATTTTGGAAGGTGCCCTAATCGGGGCAGTGCTCGGTGTTGCGGCCGGGATACTCCTCGCGCCGGAGTCAGGAAAGAAAATGCGAAAGGATATCAAGAAACTTTCCGGAGATTTTTATCACCACATTGCGCCGCAGGTGAAAAAATTTAAACAGGTGGGCGAGGCTCAATATAAGGCATTCGTGGCTAAGGGCGCAAAGAGTTATGCCAAAATTAAACAACTTTCTCCGGCAGAAGAAAAAATGCTTATCACGCAAGCAAAGCGTTCCTGGGGGCATATCAAGAAGCATTTACGGTAAAGGAGTCGACTCCTCGGAAACAAAAACAGCCCTTAAGGGGCGGTTTTTGTTTCGGGCTTGATTTTTATTTGGTAACTGATAAGATATAAAATCTTGAGATAGGGAGAATAGTAAATTGAAAAAGACGGAGAAAGCGATAATTGATGAATCTTCTCGGGTTTTGAGATCGTCCATGGGCGATGGAACAGAAGTCAGGGAAAATTGCACTATTCATGATTCTGTTGTGGGCGAAGGATGCGGTATATATGAGAAAGTATCTTTAAAAAAATCAATAGTAAAAGATAGGTCGGTTGTAAATGCGGGTACCTATCTAGAATACGTAGAAGTGGGAGAAGGTGTGCTAATCGGGCCCAATTGTTCTATTGTCGGCGTTTTCCACCAAGTGCTGAAAACGGGGGTTGCCTGGGACGATACTTTTAAGAAAATCACTATTAGAAAAGGGGTATTTATCGGCGCCGGCAGTGTGATATTGCCCGGAGTAGAAATCGGAGAGGGAAGTGTTATCGGCGCTGGATCAACCATAACTCACGATATTCCCTCTTTTCATATTTGTTTCGGAACTCCTCCGAACCAAACTATCAAAAGTTTAAAAGATTGGCTGGAAAGGGATTTGCAGGAAACAAAAAAGCTGGTTAGGATACTTTTTGTATGCTATGGCAATGCCGCCAGGAGCGTCATGGCTGAATATTTTTGCAATACCTTCGGCGAAGGAAGGATTATTGCTGAATCGGCCGGAACTCACCCTTTTCTCGAAAGAGAAATTACGCCGGAATTGCAGGGAAGACTCTTAAGGGCAACCCGGCCGGCAATGAAAGAGTTAGGAATCGATGTTTCTTCTCACCGTTCAAGGCATATCCAACAGGCAGATATTTCTTCTTTTGATATGCTGGTGAATATGTCTCCCATATCTTTTATGGATCTTCTTAATCGGTATTCTCCGGACTTTAAGGGAACGGTTAAAGAATGGTCGGTTCCCGATCCAGGCGACAGCTCGTTGACCGCGGTAAGAATGGCCAGAGACACGGTTAAAGAGAAAGTTCTTTTTCTAATTAAAGAAATTAAAGGCGGACGATGACCTCGCCCGCCTTTTTATTTAAGTGCGAAAATCGCCAAGCAGTCGATTTTTTGCTTGCCCCGAGTTTATCAAAGGGGTAGAATAAATTATATGATTAAAGCGATTATATTTGATATGGACGGCTTGCTTGTTGATAGCGAACCGTTATGGCAGGAGG